>NZ_CABQXJ010000020.1:0-38658 GCF_902468165.1 uncultured Intestinibacter sp. | reverse complement strand
AATTATATTAATAAGGTTATATTATTAATATATAATTATATAATAATTAAAAAATAAGAAAGGAGAATCGGATAGGTTATAAAATAAGACTATCTGATATAAAAGAGTTTTGTATATAATATTTGACGAACAAATAATTGACAGCGAAGAAATAAAAAATTTAATCGAAGAAAAAAGTAATTTTAAAGTTGAAAAAGATATGTGTAAAGCAACTAAAAGAGAAGATGTTTTAGCATATTTATTAACTTTAGATGTAGATTTAATTAAAAAAGAAATAGAAGAAGAATATGATTTAAGCGGCATGGAAATGGATGATTTATTCGAAGAATATATGCAAATTGCAGAAGAAAAAGCTATGGAATTAGAAGATTTAATGCCAATGTACTCAATCATGGAGGCTAGATCTTATAAATGGGATATGAGTGAAAATAAAATAAAAACAGTAATGGCTGTAACTCATACAGATTTAGGAACACTTAAACTTTCTGATGTCGTAAAAAGATTATTATCTGAAACAGATTAATAATATAAATATGCAATAATAAATAAATTTTGAGCTATCATGCTTTCATCGTAATACAGGGGAGATTATAAAAATTAATTTATATAGTACATTTAAACGCAAAATAATATATTTATTCATACAAATAAAAATATTTATTTATATGTAATAAAAAATATTCTAAAATTACTTAATAAAAATATGTTATTTTTTGTAAACACATAAATATTCTTATACATTATAAGAAATTTTATTATTAATTAAGGAAGTTGAGAAAAGCGGTTACAAATTAAATTAAATTGATTTATAATCTTAAATATTACGATGAAAATAAGCAGGAGGGGATAATATGCAAAAGCAGTTTAAAAAAGTATTAGTTGCAAACAGAGGAGAAATTGCAATAAGAATTTTTAGAGCATGTGCAGAGTTAGGCATAAAAAGTGTAGGGATATATAGCAAGGAAGATAAGTATAGTTTATTTAGAACAAAAGCTGATGAATCTTATCTGATAGATGAAGATAAGGGACCTATTGATGTATATCTAGACATAGATGGAATTATAGAATTGGCCAAACAAAAAAATGTTGATGCTATCCATCCTGGATATGGATTTTTAGCTGAGAATTCAGAGTTTGTTCGCAAATGCGAAGAAAATGGAATAACTTTTATAGGGCCATCAGCAGATATAATGGATAAGATGGGGGATAAAATAAACTCTAAAAAGGTTGCCCATGGAGTAGGGGTTCCTACTATACCTGGAGTTGATAAGGTTATAGAGAGTGTTGAAGAGGCAAAAGAAGTCGCAAATTACGTTGGATATCCTGTTATGGTTAAAGCGTCTAATGGCGGTGGCGGTAGAGGTATGAGAGTAGTTTATAATGAAAAAGACTTAGCTCTTGAATATGAAACTGCCTGTAGTGAATCAAAAAAAGCCTTTGGGAAAGCAGTTATATTTATAGAAAAATATATTGTAGAGCCAAAACATATAGAAGTACAGATATTAGGGGATAAACAAGGAAACATAGTCCATTTATACGAAAGAGATTGTTCTGTACAAAGAAGACATCAAAAAATAATTGAATATGCACCTGCATTTTCTTTATCTACAGAGTTAAGAGAAAAAATATGTAGTGATGCAGTAAAAATAGCTAAGAGTGTTGGCTATGTAAATGCAGGAACTTTAGAGTTCTTAGTGGATTCAGATGGAAACCATTACTTCATAGAAATGAACCCAAGGGTTCAAGTTGAACATACTGTAACAGAAGAAGTAACTGGTATAGATATAGTACAAAGCCAAATATTAATAGCAGAAGGATACACTTTAGATAGTGAAGAAATAGATATAAAATCTCAAGAAAGCGTAAAAGTAAGTGGATTTTCAATTCAATGCAGAATTACAACAGAAGACCCTAAAAATAACTTTATGCCAGACACAGGAAAGATACAAGTTTATAGAACTGGTTCAGGAGCAGGTATAAGACTTGATGGTGGTAATGGATGTGCAGGGTTCGATATAAGTCCATATTACGACAGTTTATTAGTTAAAACTGTATCTTGGGATAGAACATTCAAAAAAGCAATCAATAAAATGTTAAGATCTATAAGAGAGTTTAGAATCAGAGGAGTAAAAACAAATGTCGGATTCTTAACTAACGTACTAGAAAGTCCTGTATTCCAAGAAGGGAAATGTAGTACAAAATTTATAGATGAACACCCAGAATTATTTAATATAAAAGAAAGCAAAAATAGAGCAACAAAATTGCTTCAATTCATAGGTAACGTTATAGTAAATGAAAATAAATGTGCGCAAAAGCCAGTATTTACTAAACCACACAAACCAATAATAAGAACAGACATTCCATATGTTGAAGGAAGTAGACAACAACTAGAAAGACTAGGAAAACAAGCATATATAGAAAAAATAAAAAATGAAAAGAAATTATTATTAACAGATACAACTATGAGAGATGCACATCAATCTTTAGTTGCAACAAGATTAAGAACTTACGACTTCTTACAAGCAGCACCAGCCACAGAGGCCTACATGAAAGATTTATTCTCACTAGAAATGTGGGGAGGAGCTACTTTTGACGTTGCGTATAGATTTCTAAACGAATCACCATGGAGAAGACTACAAAAACTAAGAGAAGAAATACCAGATATATTATTCCAAATGCTATTTAGAGCATCTAACGGTGTTGGATATACTAACTATCCAGACAATGTTATAACTGAGTTTATAAAAGAATCAGCAAAACAAGGAATAGATGTAATAAGAATATTTGACTCACTAAACTGGGTTGAAAATATGAAATTATCAATTGATGCAGGTCTAGAAACAGGCAAAATAGTAGAAGCGACAATGTGTTATACAGGAGACATATTAGACCCATCTAAGTCTAAATACAACCTTGAATATTATATAAATATGGCACAAGAGTTAGAGTCATTAGGAACAGATATCATATGTATAAAAGATATGGCAGGTTTATTAAAACCACACGCAGCGTATAGCTTAATAAAAGCATTAAAGGAAAATGTAAATACACCAATACATCTACATACTCATGATACTAGTGGTAATGGAGTTGCAACTTGTTTAATGGCATCTAAAGCTGGTGTAGACATAGTAGATACAGCTTTACAATCAATGGCAGGGCTTACAAGTCAACCATCGTTAAATGCTATAGTAGAGGCTTTAAGATTTGATGAAAGAGATACAAAAATAGATTTATATGGATATGAGCAAATAGGCGATTATTATTATGATTTAAGAGAAGTTTATAAAAAATTTGAAAGTGGATTAACAACTTCTTTCGCACAAATATATCAATATGAAATGCCTGGAGGACAATATTCTAACCTTAAAGCACAAGCAGATAGTTTAGGATTACAAGATGAATTTGACTCAGTAAAAGAAAATTATCAAAAAGCTAATAAGATATTAGGGGATATAATAAAAGTTACACCATCTTCTAAAGTTGTTGGGGACTTATCAATATTTATGACTAAAAATAAATTGAACGAAGAAAACATAATAGAAGAAGGTAAAAAATTATCATTCCCAGATTCAGTTGTTGATTATTGTAAAGGAATGATAGGTCAACCTGTTGGAGGAATACCAAAAGATTTACAAGAAGTTGTTTTAAAAGGGGAAGCTCCAATAACAGACAGACCAGGTAAATTAATGCCGTTAGCTGATTTTGAAGCTGATAAAGAATATTTAAATGAAAAATTCTCTATGGAATCTAATATAAGAAATATTTTAAGTTATGAATTATATCCAAAAGTTTATGAAGATTATTTAAGACACCTTCAAGAATATAACGACATATCTAAATTAGAAAGTCATGTATTCTTCTATGGACTAGATAAAGACGAAGAATGTGATGTTGAAATAGAAGAAGGTAAATTATTAGCGATAAGATTAATTGGGGTTGGTCCAGTAAAAGAAAATGGATATAGAACAGTAGTATTTAGAATGAATGGATCATTAAGAGAAGTCGAAATAAAAGATAAAAACTTCTCAGGATTAATAAAACAAGTTCAACTTGCTGATATGAATGACCCATTACAAATAGGTGCAGCAATACCAGGCAAAGTAGTTAAAACTCTTGTCAAGAAAGGTGATATAGTAGAAGAAAATCAACCATTAATAGTTATAGAAGCTATGAAGATGGAAACTAATATAGTTGCTAAAGTAGCCGGGAAAATATCTTCTATAGAAGTTAGAGAAGGAGATATGGTTACAGATAAACAATTATTAATGACTATGGAATCACTAGGAGAAGAAGCTGTAACTGAAGCATAATTATTAAAAATTATTTAAAAACAATATATTAAAATTAATTTGAAGTCACCTTTTTATTATATATGTAGTGTGAATACCTACATTAAATATATAAAGGTGACTTTTTTATGATTTAAAATTTTCACCCCTACGCGGGTGACTTTACTAAGAAAAAACACATACAAAAAACTATAAATTACATAATAAAACTAATCCAAAATAAGAAATAAAAGAAGGGAATACGTCATTAAAATCCAACTTGAAAAAACGATTTCCATATTGGAATAACAATAAAAAAATTATAGATATAAAGAGGGAAATTATACTTATATGTAGAAATATATTTAACTATAAAGTAAATAATTCTTTTTAAAATGGCATATAATGTAATAAAAGGGATTATATATTACAAAATATATAAATAAAAATATTAAGGAAATCAACGACTTAAATTTTTATAACAAACAAAGGTAGGTGCTCTTATGAAAGTATATGATAGTAACGATTTAAGAAATATTGCAATTTTAGGACATAGTGGTTGTGGTAAAACTAATTTAATCGAAGCGATAGCATACACTGCTAATCTTACAAATAAGATACCACAATTAAGCGATAAAACTAATATGACTTATAGTATGGGACTAGTACCAGTAGAATACAATGGTATCAAATATAATTTATTAGATACTCCTGGATACTTCGACTTCTGTGGAGAAGTAATTTCTTCTCTAAGAGCTTGTGCAGCTGCAGTTATAGTAATAGATGCAACAAATCCGATACAAGTAGGAACAGAAAAGTCACTAGAATTTACCGAAAATATGCCGAAAATAATGTTTATTAACAAAATTGATAACGAAAAAGCTAGATACAAAGATGCAATAGACATGTTAAGACAAAAATACGATAAAAAAATAGTACCAATGATAATACCTGAATACAAAGACAAACAATTTGTCAAATTACATAATATACTAGATAACTTACAAGAAGCATTTGATGGAGATTTTGAACAACAAGCATTAGCAATAAAAGAAGGTCTTATGGAACTTGTTGCAGAAGCTGACGATGCTTATTTAGATAAATATTTTAGCGGAGAAAGATTTACTGAAGAAGAATTACAAAAAGGAATCACTATAGGTATAAAAAGAGGGGATATCATCCCAGTTATCTGTGGTTCAACTATAAATAATATAGGAACAAAAGAAATATTAGAGACATTAGAATCTTACATTTATCCAGGTCACACAGATAGCGATTCACCATTTAGAGGACAAGTATTCAAGACAATGGTTGACCCATTCACAGGAAAATTGTCTTACATAAAAATAATAGAAGGAACTCTAAAAAAAGACATGGACATCATAGATATAACTCAAGATAAAAAAGAAAAAATATCTAATATATATACAACAGTAAATGGAAATTTAGAAGAACTTCAAGAGGCAAAAGCAGGTGACATAGTAGTAGTAACTAAAATTTCATCATTAAAAACAGGAGATACTATAGCAGAAAAAGCAGATGCTATACCATTACCTCCAATCGAATTGCCAAAACCACAAATTTATTATGCAATTGTTCCTAAAAATAAAGGGGACGAAGAAAAAATTGCTTCTTGTTTAAATAAAGTTTCAGAAGAAGACCCAACTATACACTGGTACAGAAATCCAGAAACAAAACAAACTCTTGTTGGTGGCCAAGGTGAACTACACATAAAAACAATTAAAAAACAAATGAAAGAAAAATATGGAGTTGATTTTGATATAGAAGATATTAAAGTTGCCTATAGAGAAACAATAAAAGGAACTTCAGATGTACAAGGTAAACATAAAAAACAATCTGGAGGACGTGGACAATATGGTGATGTTAAGATAAGATTTTCAAGATCAGCACAAGATTTTGAGTTCTCAGAAGAAATATTCGGTGGTTCTGTTCCAAAATCATATATACCAGCAGTAGAAAAGGGATTAAAAGATTCTATGCAAAAAGGTATATTAGCAGGTTATCCAGTTACAAATATTAAAGCTGTATTATATGATGGTTCTTACCATGATGTAGACTCTTCTGAAATGGCATTCAAAACTGCCGCTTCAATAGCATTCAAAAAAGGTATGCAAGAAGCAAAACCAATTTTATTAGAACCTATAATGAAATTAAAAATAACAGTTCCAGAGGAATATATGGGAGATGTTATGGGGGATATAAATAAAAGAAGAGGTAGAATATTAGGTATGGAACCTAATGACAAAGGCAAACAAGTTATATTTGCCGAAGCACCTCAAAGTGAAACATTTAAATATGCTATAGACTTAAGAGCTATGACTCAAGGTAGAGGTCAATTTGAAATGGAAATAGAAAAATATGAAGAAGTTCCAGCTCAAATAGCTAAAAAAATAATTGAGGAAGCTCAAGATAATTAATATTTAAAATTATCTAAAGGGGACTTGTACAGCGTTAATTTGTATAGGTTCCTTTTTGTTGTGAATGAATATAAAAAAGTATATAATTATAAATAATAGTCAAAAAGCATATTAATAGCTTTATAAATAGTAAAATAATAATAGCAAATAAATTAATCTGCATTGAATTAACATAAAAGAGGTAATAATAATATTATGTGTTATAAAGAAGTCTAAATATTTAGACATTCAATATAAAATAATTGAAAAATATTAGCATGGCTATTTTATTTATGAGGAGGGATAATATGTTGTGTCAAAAATGTAATAAAAAAGTAGCTACAGTTTTTATAAGTACAGTTGTTAATGGTAAGAATAGTCAAATGTACTTATGTACAGATTGTGCAAAAGAATTTCATGATAGCATGAGTCCTGACATGCAAATTCCTTTTCCTATAAATGATATTTTATCGAATATGGAGTTTAATGAAGATACAATAAACAATTTGATAAAAGATTTAAAGGAAATAGAAGATAAAAATGTAGTCGAAGGGGTAAATGGTATTGATAATACAGAATCTTCACAAAAAAATGAAGAAAAAGTAGATATTACATGTAGTGTTTGCAATACTTCTTTTGAGGAATACAAAAAAACAGGAAAATTAGGATGCAGTAAATGTTATTCAACTTTTGAAAAACAATTAAAACCTATATTAGAAGGCATTTATGGCTATTCAGAACATATAGGTAAGTTTCCTAAAAATAAATGCAAAGATACAGAAGCTATTAGAACAGTTGAACAATTAAAAGAACAATTAAATATAGCCATCCAAGAAGAAGAATATGAGCAAGCTGCTAAACTTAGAGATGAAATACTACAGTTAGAAGCCAACGATATTTAGGAGGAATTTATATGGAACAAAGTGCAGTAATGAAGTCAAAAATAGAGATAGCAAGAAATTTAAAGGGTTACTCATTTCCGCATAAGTTATCTAGTAAAGAAGCTGATATTATAATAGATAAAGTAAAAAACACTTTATCCAACTCAAAATATGAGTTTATTTTACATAGAAAAAATGATTTAAGTGAAATAGAAATAAATGCACTTATAGAAATGGAATTAATAGATGATAACTTCTTAGAAAGTCAAAATGCAGCATTACTTATTAATACAGATAAAACAATATGCATATTAATAAATGGACTAGACCATATAAAAATCCAAGTAGTTGGTAATAATGACATTAAGGGCTTATATGAAATAGGAAATGAAATAGATGATATATTAGAATCAAATTTAGAATATGCCTTTGATAAAGATTTAGGATATTTAACAACATGCCCTGTTAATGTAGGGACAGGGCTTAAGATAACTAATACTATACATATACCATCTATAGAAAAATTAAAACAAGTAGATGATTATTACAAAATAGCACATAAAATAGGTGTTAACTTTAAAGGGGTATATGGAAAAACAAAATCCATATTAGGAAGTTTATACACTATATCTAATAGCATAATGCTTGGAAGGTCTGAATCTAATATAATCCAAAGCGTAGAAAGTATGTCAAATGATTTAAGTAAAAGGGAATATGAATCAAGAGAAGTATTAAAAAATCTTGAAAAAATAAACTTAGAGGATGAAATTTTTAGATCTTTAGCAATTTTATCTAGTGCTAGAGTAATTACAAACTCAGAGTTAATGCAATGTTTGTCTAATGTTAAATTAGGGATAGAAATGGGTTATATAGAAGATGTAAGCCTAGAAAAAATAACAAAACTAATGACAGGAAGACAACCTTACTTAAAAATTATAAGTGCATATGATGAAGAGAATAAAATAGAAAGAGCAACTTATATTAGAAGGGAATTTAGTTTAGCTAATAGAAATAATAAATAATATTATTTCTGTCTATACAGATTAATTATCAGTATAGCATCGATAGGAGGGATTGGTATGTACTTCAATAGATTTACTCAGGGGGCCAAAACTGCTATAAATCTTGGCAAAAGTTATGCTAAAGGCTTGGGGCATAGAGTAGTAGGAACTGAACACTTAGTAGTAGGACTTTTAAGAGAAAAAGATGGAATTGCAGCAAGAGTTCTTAAAAGTTTAGGAATAGATATTAATACATTTGAGAATAAATTAGTTGAAATAGAAGGTAGAAATAATCCAGTTGAAGAAGATATACCTTTAAGCCCACGCTCAAAGCAAATTTTAGAAAAAGCCGCTGTTTTTGCCAATAAACTAAAAACTAATTACATAGGTACAGAGCATATATTATTAGCTATTGCCCAAGAAGGTGAAGGACTAGGTATAAAATTACTTAGCAGTTTAGGTGCAGATCAAAGAGACATAGTAGAATCAATTATGAAAATGATGGGAGTTGAAAATTATTCAATGGAACCAGCTAAAAAGAGTGATACAAATAAAGAAGAATCTTCAAAATCAAAATTATTAGATAAATATGGTGTTAACCTTACATCAGAGGCTAACAAAGGAAAAATAGACCCAGTTATATGCAGGGAAAAAGAAATTCAAAGAGTAATCCAAATTTTAAGCAGAAGAACAAAAAATAATCCAGTATTAATTGGAGATCCCGGAGTTGGGAAAACTTCTGTAGCTGAAGGATTAGCTATAAATATTTCTAGAGGAAGAGTGCCAGATACATTAAAAGACAAAGCACTATATACTCTAGATATGGGGAGTTTGTTAGCAGGAGCTAAGTATAGAGGTGAATTTGAAGAAAGAATCAAACAAGTAATCGATGAAGTAAGAGAAAAAGAAAACATAATACTTTTTATAGATGAATTACATACAATTGTTGGAGCTGGATCAACAGGAGAAGGTTCAATAGATGCATCAAATATTTTAAAACCTGTATTAGCAAGGGGAGAAATGCAAATAATAGGAGCAACAACTATTGATGAATACAGAAAACATATAGAAAAAGATGCAGCACTAGAACGTAGATTCCAACCTGTTTTAGTAGAAGAACCTAGCAAAGAAAATACAGTAAAAATCTTAAAAATTCTTAGAGATAGATATGAAGCACATCACAAAGTAAAAATAACAGACGAAGCTATAGATGCAGCAGTAGATTTATCTGTAAGATACATAACCGATAGATTTTTACCAGATAAAGCAATTGACTTGATTGATGAAGCAGGTTCAAAAGTAAGATTGAAAGAAAATACTCCACCAGAAAACATAAAAGAATTAGAAGAAAAAATAGAAAGTATAAATAATGAAAAGGAAGAGGCAGTTAGATGCCAAAACTTCGAAAAGGCAGCTAAAGTTAGGGATGAACAAAGAAAGTTAAAAGAAGAATTAACGCAAGTTAGGGAAAAATGGAATAACTCTACAAAAGACAAAGATACAGTTAATGCTGAAGTAATAGCAGATATAGTTTCTATGTGGACTGGAATACCAGTAAATAAAATCGTAGAGGAAGAAGCCGAAAAATTATTAAATATGGAAAATATCTTACACAAAAGAGTTGTAGGACAGGATGAGGCAATAAAATCTATTGCAACTGCTATAAGACGATCTAGAGCAGGAATAAAAGACCCAAGTAAGCCAATCGGTTCTTTTCTATTTTTAGGACCAACAGGGGTAGGTAAAACAGAACTAAGTAAAGCTTTAGCAGAGGCACAATTTGGAGATGAAAATCAAATTGTAAGAATTGATATGTCTGAATACATGGAAAAACACGCAGTATCTAGATTAATAGGTTCTCCTCCAGGTTATGTAGGATATGATGAGGGTGGTCAACTTACAGAACAAGTTAGAAAAAAACCATATTCAGTAATATTATTTGATGAAATAGAAAAAGCTCATCCAGATGTATTTAATATTTTATTACAAATATTAGATGATGGTAGACTTACAGATTCGAAGGGGAGAACTGTAGACTTTAAAAATTGCATCATTATACTTACTTCAAATGTTGGAGCTACTACAATTAAAAAACAAAAACGATTAGGATTTGGAGTTGTAAATGAAAAAGATGCACAAAAAGATGAATATGAAAAAATGAAAGAAACTATTATGGTCGAACTTAAAAAACAATTTAGACCTGAATTCTTAAATAGAATAGATGATATAATAGTATTCCATTCATTAACTAAAGAAGACATATCTAGTATAGTTGTCTTAATGTGCAAAGAATTAATAAATAGATTAAAAGATTTAGATATTAATTTAGAAATGGAACAAGATGCAATAGATTTGATTTCAAAAGAAGGTATTGACTTAGAATATGGTGCTAGACCATTAAAAAGAGCAATACAAAATAATTTAGAAAATGAATTATCAGAATTAATTTTACAAAGAACTATTAAACCAGGCGACGATGTAGTTGCTAGTGCAAAAGATGGCAAGATGGTGTTTAATGTTAAATAAAATTATTAAAAACTTGTATAATTATTTAATGGGGGAGTTGAAACTCCCCTATTTTAAATAATAGATTTAAGAATAGAAAAATGTATATATATATAATAAATTTAGTATATTTAAAAGATTAAGTACTAAAAATGCAAAATTTTCTTGTTTTTTAAGGATTATGTAAGAAATATTTGATATTATTAAAATAAGATATATGTTATTCTAATAATAGAATTAGATGTTAAGGGTGATAAAATTAATGGCGAAAATTAGAACGAAATACGTATGTCAGTCATGTGGTTATGAGACGAGTAAATGGATGGGTAAATGCCCAGAATGTATGAAATGGAATTCATTTGTAGAAGAAATAGAAGAAAAAAAAACTAAAAAGGAAGTTTTTATAATAGATAAATCAAGCTCACAGCCAGTGAGCATAAATTCAATAGTTGCTGTAAAAGAAGAAAGATTTACAACAGATATAGAAGAATTAGATAGAGTTTTAGGTGGAGGAATTGTAAAAGGGTCATTGGTTTTAGTCGGTGGTGATCCTGGGATAGGAAAGTCTACACTTTTAATGCAAGTATCTAGCAAAGTTGCAAATACTAATAAAAAGGTATTATATATATCTGGCGAGGAATCAGAATCTCAAATAAAAATGAGAGCAAGTAGATTAGGTGTTAATTCACAAAATTTATATATTTTTGCTGAAAATAATCTGAGTATAATAGAAGCTCATTTAGAAAAAATAAATCCAGATTTAATTATAGTTGATTCAATTCAAACTGTATATTCTCCAGAGATATCTTCAGCTCCAGGTACTGTTAGTCAAATCAAAGAGGGAACTTCAAAATTCATGAAAATATCTAAAAAAATGGGTATATCAACATTTATCGTTGGTCATGTTACAAAAGAGGGTGCTCTTGCAGGACCTAAATTATTAGAACATATGGTAGATACAGTATTATATTTTGAGGGAGAAAGATACAACTCTTATAGATTAGTTAGAGCAGTAAAAAATAGATTTGGTTCTACTAATGAATTAGGAGTATTTGAAATGAAGGATATAGGTTTAGTTGAATTAAAAAATCCTTCACAAGTTTTGATTTCTGAAAAACCAAAAGATGTTTCTGGTTCCGTAATCATATCAACAGTTGAGGGGACTAGACCAATGTTATTAGAATTACAGGCTTTAGTAGCGCCTACTAACTTTGGTATGGCAAGAAGAACATCTACGGGGGTAGATTTTAACAGAGTAGCCTTATTATTAGCAGTTTTAGAAAAGAGAATTGGTTTACAAATTCAAAACCAAGATGTATATATAAATGTCGTTGGGGGAATCAAAATAAACGAGCCATCAATAGATTTAGGGATAGTTATTGCTGTTGCTTCAAGTTTTAGAAATATACCTATAGCATCAGACATAGTTGTTACAGGAGAGGTTGGTTTAACTGGAGAAATAAGAGCTGTGAGTTATATCGAAAAAAGAATAGCAGAATGTAAAAAACTAGGATTCAAAAAAATAGTGATACCTAGAAATAATTATGAAGTAGTAAAAGATGTAAAAGGCATAGAGATAATACCAGTTGACAATCTTAGACAAGCGATAAATATAGTGCTAAGGGGGTAATAATTATTATGGATAATATAATTAATAACGAAGGTTTATTGCATGCTTTAAAAATGATATCTCCAGGGACCCCACTAAGAAAAGGTCTAGAAAATGTATTAAGAGCAAAAACAGGTGGGCTTATAGTTCTAGATTCAAATGAAGAGGTTATGAAAATTGTTGATGGTGGATTTAGGATAAATGCCGAATATTCACCAGCATATTTATACGAACTTGCAAAAATGGATGGGGCTATAGTACTTAGTGAAGACTCTAAGAGAATATTATTAGCAAATACACAATTAATACCAAACTACAATATACCTACAACAGAAACTGGGACTAGACATAGAACAGCAGAAAGAGTTGCAAAACAAACAGGAGCAATTGTAATTTCAATTTCACAAAGAAGAAATGTCATCACAGTTTATAGGAGAGATCAAAAATACGTTGTTGAAGAAATTGCAGAAGTGTTTTCTAAAGCAAACCAAGCTTTACAAACTTTACAAAAATATAAAGATGTATTAGATACATCTATTTATAACTTAAATTCACTTGAATTTAGTGATTTAGCCACAATTTATGATGTAATAGTTGTGGTTCAAAGTATGGAGAGAGTATTGAGAGTTGCACAAATAATAGAAGGGTACTTAGTTAACCTAGGTGAAGAAGGATATCTAGTAAGAATGCAGCTAGAAGAATTATTAGGTGGAACTGAAAAAAACCGACTTCTATTATTAAAAGACTACAAAAGAGAAAATATAGATTTAAACGAATGTAGTAGAAAAATTAGAAATTTATCAGAAGAAGATTTATTAAACAAGGTCAAAATTGCTAAAGTTTTAGGATATAGTGGAATTTCTGAAGATATGGACTTACAAGTTCAAACTAAAGGATATAGAATTCTAAACAAAGTACACAGACTACCAGTATCAATCATAGAAAACTTAGTAAATTATTTTGGAAACTTCCAAGAGATTTTACAAGCATCTATAGAAGAATTAGATGAAGTTGAAGGAATAGGCGAAATAAGAGCCACGTATATTAGAAATGGACTTATAAAATTAAAAGTAGTATTAGGAAATGGTCATATATAGTTAACATGATCAAGGTATTATAAAATTAAAATCAAAGGAGCAGAAAATTTAAGGGGGTGACACTTTGATAAGCAAAATAATTAGAATAATAATAGGATTATTAGGAGCTGCATTTGGAACCGCAGTGTATATAACTTTAGTTGAACTTTTACCAGGATTATTTACAAATGTGAATAATTATAAATATATAATAGCTATAGGAGCTGCATTAGCATTTGGTATTATTTTTTATATTATATCACCATGGATATTATCGAAAGTGAGAGAGGGTGTAAAACTTCTAGACAAGGAGATATCTAAATACCCACAATCTGATATATTATTGGGAACAATCGGTCTTATAGTTGGATTAGTAATAGCTTATTTAATAGTTAGTGGAATAGGTACATTTGTGAATATACCTATAATTACTGCAATAGTAGGTATATTAGTATATTTATTTATGGGATATATAGGTATCAGAATTGCTTTAAAAAGTAGAGATGATTTATTTAATATTAATAAATTAAGCAGGCTTACAACATCTTTAAATAAAGAAAAACAATCTAAAAAAGAGACAATAGTAAAGAAAATACCACCTAAGGTTTTAGATACAAGCGTAATAATTGACGGTAGAATAGCTGACATATGTAAAACTGGGTTTATTGAAGGAAAATTAGTTATACCAAGATTCGTATTAAACGAACTACAACATATAGCTGATTCATCTGATGATTTAAAAAGAGTTAGAGGAAGAAGAGGTCTTGATATACTAAATTCAATTCAAAAAGAACTTGATATAGAAGTTGAAATAAGCGATAAAGATTTTGAAGATATACCAGAAGTAGACAGCAAACTTCTAAAATTAGCAGAAACTATAGGAGGAAAGGTCGTTACAAATGATTTTAACCTTAATAAAGTCGCTCAATTCCAAGGAGTAGAAGTCCTAAACATTAACGAATTGGCTAATGCAGTAAAACCAGTTGCTATACCTGGAGAGCATATGATGGCACAAGTCGTTAAAGAAGGTAAGGAACAAAATCAAGGAATAGCTTATTTAGATGATGGAACAATGATAGTAGTAGATGGAGGAAGAAAATATATAGGTGAAACTATAAATGTATTAGTTACATCTGTACTTCAAACTCCAGCAGGAAGAATGATTTTTGGAAAGCCTAAGAACTAAATTTAATATAATGTTTCGAAAGTAAAAACGTGGCTAATTAGAATAAAAGAGAGACATAAGGTCTCTCTTTTTTATTACTATAAAATTCCAAAAAAATATTGCATAAATATACAAATGAATTAAAATTAAATAAAGAGCAGATTAAGGGGGATAAATATGAAATATAAAACTAAAGTAACGGCAATTGGGGCAATGGTGCAAGAACTTGCAGAAGACGGAAATCTAATAATACTTTTTAATGATGATATAAATGATTCGGATTTAAAAGATATATCTGTTTCACATGAAGTTGGGGTATTAAATGAAGAGATATTTGTTGGGGACAAATTAACTATAGGGGATAAGATTTTTGATGTAACATCTGTTGGAAATATAGCTACTAAAACATTAAAAGATTTAGGACATTGCACATTAAAATTTGATGGAGATATTAAATCTAACTTGCCAGGTGAGATACATGTAAGAGGGTTAGTACCAGAAATAAAAGTTGGAGATATAATATCTTTTGAATAAGAAAAAGTATATGTATTATAAATAAAATTAATAAAATTATGCATTAGAGGAAACCTTGGTAGTAATATAGAATAACTATTCAGGTTTTCTTTTAATATTTAGGATTAGT
This sequence comes from uncultured Intestinibacter sp., assembly GCF_902468165.1. Classification (NCBI taxonomy): domain Bacteria; kingdom Bacillati; phylum Bacillota; class Clostridia; order Peptostreptococcales; family Peptostreptococcaceae; genus Intestinibacter; species uncultured Intestinibacter sp. The sequence goes on along the minus strand of NZ_CABQXJ010000020.1, from coordinate 23,090 downwards.
TTTAATATTTAGGATTAGTTTTAATGTTTATTGTAAATTTAATAATTATATGGAAAACGATACCATTAAGCTAAAACCTATTGATTTATAATTAAAATAAAGGCACAATAATAAAAAGGGGAATTTTTATTATTTAAGATAAGAATTTTATTAATGGGGGTAAATAAATGAATAAATATAAATCTATTATTATAAAGAGAGGTCCAAAAGGTTGGGGTGGTCCGTTAACAATTGTTCCAACCCAAGTGAAAAATAAAATATTAGTTGTTACAACAGATGGATTTCCACCGTTGGCTAAATATATAGCTAACTTAACAGGGTGTGAATTAATAGATGGATTTAAGATAATGGTACCGGAAGAAGAAGTTGTACTAGCTATAATAGATTGCGGAGGCATTGCTAGATGTGGGATTTATCCCAAAAATGGTATACCAACTATGAATTTAAATTCAACAGGAAAAAGTGGACCATTATCTAATTTTATAACAGAAGAATTATATGTATCTGATGTAAAAGAAAATACTATTTTTCTTTATAATATAGAATAAAATATTTATCATTTTTATTATAAATGTAAAAAATTCATTTAAAATTGATGATATTAGTATTTAATAAAAAAGAAAATACAAATTTATTTATTTAATATAAAGAAATAGATTATATTCATTTATAAGAAATTTAGCATAGAGGTTTTAACTAAAATGAAAAATGAATAAAATAGAATAAAAGTATAATAAGTTTATATATAAATTTGCTATACTTTCTATTTATTACAAAAGTTACTATATAAATTACCTAAAGTTATTTAAAGTTTAACAATATTGACAAATAATATAGCCGATATTACAATGGACTTTAAAAAGAACCTATATAAAAATTAAAGTTTAATAACTTAAAAATATAATGAGTATTAGATATAAGAATGGATAAATTAAGGTATATAAAAAATATGTAATTTTTATACTTTATATAAATTAGTAACTAATATACCTAAAATAAAAAGATGATAATATTTAAGAATTAATTATAATAAAAGCAAAATCGGTTAAAAATCACAAAATAAATAAGTTATAGGAGGAACGTATGTCAATTTCAAAGGAAATAATGCTTGAGATGTATAAAAGAATGGATCAAGCTAGAAAATTTGAAGAAAAAGTATGCTACTTTTTCTCAAAAGGTATGATACATGGAACTACACATCTATCTATAGGACAAGAAGCATCAAGTGTTGCAGCAGTTATGGCACTTGATGATGGAGATTTAGTTTCAATGACACATAGAGGTCATGCTTTGTCTATTGGTATGGGAATAGACCTAAACAAAATGATGGCAGAATTAATGGGAAAAGTTACAGGATATTGTAAAGGTAAAGGTGGCTCAATGCATATAGCTGACCTTGAATCTGGAAATTTAGGTTCAAACGGTATTGTTGGTGGAGGTCTTACATTAGCTCCAGGAGCAGCTCTTACTCAAAAATACAAAAAGACTGGTAAAATTGTTTTATGTTCTTTCGGAGATGGAGCATCAAACGAAGGAGCGTTCCATGAAGGGGTAAACCTTTCTTCTGTTTGGAAATTACCAGTCATTTTTTATTGTGAAAATAATCTATACGGAATGTCTACAGCGCAATCTAAAGTTATGAATGTAGAACATGTAGCTGATAGAGCATCTAGTTATGGAATTGAAAGTTTTATAGTTGATGGATATGATGCAGAGGCTGTTTATGAAACAGTTCAAAAAGCTGCAGAAATATGCAGAAAAGGGGAAGGTCCAGTATTAGTAGAAGCTAAAACTTATAGATGGGCAGGACACTCTAAGTCTGATAAAAATGTCTATAGAACTGAAGAAGAAATAGATTCATGGAAACAAAAAGATGGACTTATAAAATTAAGAAATAGAATACTAGAATTAGGATATGCGACTGAAGAAGAGTTACAAGCGTTAGAAAAACAAGTAGAACAAAATATTGAAGATGCAGTTGAATTTGCTAAAAATAGCCCAGAACCATCACTAGATACATTAGAACAGGATGTATATGCTGACTAATTAAGATTATGGACGGAAGGATTTGCGAGGAGGTTTAATAAACATGCAAATGAGAGAAATAACATATAAAGAAGCCGTAAGAGAAGCTATGGTTGAAGAAATGAGAAGAGATGAAGATATCATCTTTTTAGGAGAGGATATCGGAATTTATGGAGGCGGATTCGGTGTTTCTGTTGGAATGATAGAAGAATTTGGTCCGGAGAGAATTCTTGAAACACCTATATCGGAAGCAGCTATAGCAGGATGTGCAGCAGGTGCGGCAGCAACTGGTTTAAGAACTATAATGGAAATTATGTTTAGTGATTTTATAACAATAGCTATGGATGTAATCGTAAATCAAGCAGCAAAAATGAGATATATGTTCGGAGGAAAAGCACAAGTTCCTATGGTAGTTAGATGTCCAGGTGGATCAGGGACAGGAGCAGCAGCACAACATTCACAAAGTTTAGAAGCATGGATGTGTCATATACCTGGGGTTAAAGTTGTTGCACCATCAACTCCAGCAGATGCAAAAGGATTATTAAAAGCCGCAATAAGAGATAATAATCCAGTAATTTTCTATGAAAATAAACTACTTTATAAAACTACAGGATTAGTTCCAACTGAAGATTATGTAATAGAACTAGGAAAAGCAAATATAACTAGAGATGGTTCAGATATCACAGTAGTAACTTACGGTAGGATGTTAGAAAGATGTGAAATGGCGGCAGAAAAATTAAAAGATGAAAATATAAATGTTGAAATAATAGATTTAAGAACATTATATCCAATGGATAAAGATACAATAATAAAAAGTGTCTGTAAAACAGGAAGAGCATTAATAGTTCATGAAGCATCAAAAACAGGTGGTTTAGGAGGAGAAATATCAGCTTCAATAGTTGAAAGTGAAGCATTCAATCATCTAAAAGCACCAGTTAAAAGATTAGGTGGAAAAGATGTACCAATTCCATATAATCCAACATTAGAGGCAGCAGTTGTGCCAAATACTGATGAAATTATAGATACAATAAGAGATTTAGTTAATAGATAAATATAATAAAAATAAAGGGACTATCGCAAAATAAAATTGACGGTAGTCCCTTTTTAATTTCCAACCATAATTTATTTAATAAGAAAAAACAAAAATTAATAAATATTCAAAAACAATAAAAATTTATTGTTTTTCAATAAATCTTTATTGACATATTTTGAAAATAGATATATTATTAAATTTGGAACATACAAAGTGATTTTTAACAAAGAATTTGCAAAAAATATTCCTACTTTAATATGACAACAATGATGAATAATTTATCTCAATTTTAATAAATTAGGAATATAATTAATTTGAAAAAATTTTTTATTTTAACTATAATGAATAAGGAATAAATATATACAAAAAATAATTAAGACCTGTAAGTGAAGAGGTCCTTTTATAACGCGTGGAAAATGAAAATTCAAGAGGTGAAATTATGAATAGTGTTGTTATTGTTGCTGCAGGAAGCGGAAGACGAATGAATCTAGACATAAATAAGCAATATATAAAATTAGACGAAAAAGAAATGATAGCTCATACGATAGATGTTTTCTATAGCAATGAAAATATAGACGAGATAATTGTCTGTATAAGAGAAGAAGAGGCATATTTTTTTGAGCATGAAATATTAGATAAATATGATTTTAGAAATATAAAAATAGCATATGGTGGTAAAGAACGACAAGATTCTATTTATAATGGATTAAAGCAACTAGATTCAAATAGTAATATTGTTTTAATACATGATGGAGCTAGACCATTCGTAAGTCATGCAATAATAAATGAAACTATAGAAGTTGCTAAGCAAAAAAAGGCAGCTGTAGTAGGTGTACCAGTTAGAGACACAATAAAAGTAGTTGAAAATGGAGTTGTTAAAAGTACACCAGCTAGAGAAACTCTATGGTCAGCACAAACACCACAGACTTTCGATAAAAATTTAATACTTAGAGCATATGAAAATGCATATGAAAAGAATTTTTATGGAACAGATGATTCAATGTTAGTAGAATTTTTAGGTCAAGAAGTTACTATGGTTTTAGGTTCTTATGAAAATATAAAAATAACAAATCCAGAAGATATCAATGTAGCAGAACAAATATTAGACTTAAGAAAAAAATCAAAAATGGGAAAAAGAATCAAAAAAATAGTATAATAATTTGAAATATAATTTAAATAATATATAGAAGTTTATACGGCTTATTTTTAGATAGGTGCAACGTATAATGATAGAAGGGTCTTTAATTGAGGGAATAATTCACACAATATAGAAGGGGACAAGTAAATTTATCATAATACGTTGCTTTTTAATTTAAATATTTAAACTTATAAACTAAATAAAAATACATATAAAAAGTTTTAGAATTTATTAATTTTAAATAATAATTCTAAAATTATAGGAGGGTAATATGAGAGTTGGAATAGGATATGACGTTCACAAATTAGTTGAAAATAGAAAATTGATATTAGGTGGTGTAGAGATAGAGCATGATAAAGGTCTTTTAGGACATTCTGATGCTGATGTATTAGTACATGCAATGATGGATTCTATCTTAGGGGCATTAGCTTTAGGCGATATTGGTAAGCACTTCCCAGATACAGATCCAAAATATAAGGGAGCAGATAGTATAAAGTTATTAGAATTTGTAAATAATTTAATAGAAAGTAAAGGTTATAAAGTAAACAATATAGACAGTATAATTGTTGCACAAGCACCTAAAATGGCTCCACATATCTTAAAGATGAGAGAAAATGTATCAAAGGCTATGAATATAGATATTGACTGTGTAAGCATAAAGGCAACAACAGAAGAAGGACTTGGTTTCACGGGGAACAAACAAGGAATATCATGCCAGTCAATCTGTTCTTTAATTAAAGTTGACAATAAATAATAAATAATATATTATAAAATAGATTATGAAAATCATTAAAATATAACAAAAGCAATGATTAAGAAATAGTAGAAAATTTGAGTCTTTACAGAGAGGGAGCGTTGGTGAGAGTTCCTATGATGATGTTTTTGAACCAGTCTTTTAGCATAAAAACGGTAAAAAGTTTTTACGGTAGGGACCGTTATATCCCCATGAGAGAGCTTCTTATTGTAAGCTAATTAGAGTGGTACCGCGGAAATATAACCTTTCGTCTCTTTTTATAGAGATGAAGGGTTTTTTTAATACAGAAAAAACTTAAGGAGGAATAATCAGAGATGAGAATGTCAAAAATGTTAATGCCAACATTAAAAGAAATACCATCTGATGCAGAGATAACAAGTCATCAGTTAATGCTTAGAGCTGGTATGATAAGAAAAATGGCATCAGGAATTTACAACCAATTACCAATGGGTATAAGAGTCTTCAGAAAAGTAGAAGATATAATAAGAGAAGAAATGAACGCTAAAGGGGCACAAGAAATATCATGTGCACTATTAGTTCCTGCTGAGTTATGGCAAGAATCAGGAAGATGGGATGTTATGGGTCCTGAAATGTTCAGATTAAAAGACAGAAATGGTAGAGATTACTGTCTTGGACCAACACATGAAGAAACTTTCACACACATAGTAAGAAATGAAATAACTTCATACAAACAACTTCCTCTTAACTTATACCAAATCGAAACTAAATTCAGAGATGAAAGAAGACCAAGATTTGGTGTTATGAGAACTAGAAACTTCACAATGAAAGATGCTTACAGCTTTGATGCTGACCAAGAAGGATTAGATAAATCATACAACGATATGTTTGATGCATACACTAGAATATTTGCTAGATGTGAATTAGACAACAGTCCAGTTCAAGCAGACTCTGGTGCTATGGGTGGTTCTGCATCTGCAGAATTCATGGTTAAATCAGAAGTTGGTGAAGATGAAATAGTATTCTGTAGTGGATGCGATTATGCAGCAAATATAGAAAAAGCTACTTCAGTTAACCACGAAGCATCAACTGAAGAAATGAAAGAAATGAGTGAAATAGAAACTCCAAATGTTCACACAATAGAAGAATTACAAGACTTCTTCAAAATGGAAGCTGGACAATTTGCAAAAACATTAATATACTATGCAGACGGAAAAACAGTAGCAGTAGTTGTTAGAGGAGACAGAGATGTTAACGAAACTAAAGTTGCTAATGCTATAGGTGGAGCTGTTGAGTTTGAACTTGCAAGCGAAGACACAATAAAAACAGTTACTGGTGCAGAAGTTGGATTTGCTGGACCAATAGGAATAAAAACTGATTACTTATTCATAGACCAAGAAGTAGTTGATCAAAGAAATGTTATAATCGGTGCTAACAAAACTGGTTACCATATACAAAATGCTAACTTCGGTAGAGATTTCGAAGGGCAAGTTGGTGATTTCAGAAATGTTCAAGAAGGAGATAAATGTCCAAAATGTGGTGAATCTCTTGAAATAATGAGAGGTGTTGAAGTTGGACACATATTCAAATTAGGAACTAAATATTCTGAAGCTATGGGAGCTACTTTCTTAGACCAAAACGGTAAATCTCAACCAATGATAATGGGATGCTACGGAATAGGTGTTGAAAGAACTGTTGCAGCTGTAATAGAACAACATCATGACGAAAACGGAATAATATGGCCATTAGCATTAGCTCCATACCATGTAGTTGTTGTTCCAGTTAACGTTAAGAAAGAAGAACACTTAGAAAACGCTGAAAAAATATACAATGAATTACAAGCAGCTGGTGTAGAAGTATTATTAGACGACAGAAATGAAAGAGCTGGATTCAAATTTAAAGACTCTGATTTATTAGGTATACCAATGAGAATTACTGTTGGTAAAGATATAGTAGACGGAAAAGTTGAGTTCAAATTAAGAAAAGAAGCTGACAAAGAAATAATATCTGTTGATGAAGTATTAGACAGAGTAAAAGCTGAATTTGTTAAAAACAACGTAAAATTAGGATAAATTAATCTAAAAAATAAAGCTCAATTACTTTATAATATAGGGATTGAGCTTTATAATAGATAAAGTATAAATTATAAATAATATTACTAAAAATGATAGTAGATCATAAAACTATTATCACTTAAAAATAGGAGGTAAAACATGAGTGAAGTAAGAGTAAGATTTGCTCCAAGTCCAACTGGATTTGTTCATATAGGTAGTTTAAGAACTGCTTTATACAACTACTTATTTGCTAAAAAAATGGGCGGAAAATATATATTAAGAGTAGAAGATACTGATAGAACTAGATTAGTTGATGGTGCTATAGAAAACATGCTAAATGCTATGAAATGGGCTGGCGTTAACCATGACGAAGGTGTTATGTTAGACGAAAACGGAAACGTAGTTCAAAAAGGTGAATATGGACCATACATACAATCAGAAAGATTAGATATATACCAACAATATATAAAAGAATTATTAGATAGCGGAAAAGCATACTACTGCTTCTGTACAAAAGAAAGATTAGACGAAGTAAGAGAAAAACAAAAAGAAGCTGGTGAAACTCCAAGATACGATGGTCACTGTAGAGATTTAACTCAAGAAGAAATAGACGCTAAAATAGCTGCTGGTGAACCATATGTAATAAGATTAAAATTACCAGAAAATCACGTAATAAGATTTACAGATTTAGTTAGAGGAGAAACTGAATTCAACACTAACGACTTAGATGATCAAGTATTAATAAAAACTGATGGATTCCCAACTTACCACTTTGCAGTTGTAGTTGATGACCATCTAATGAAAATAACTCACGTAATAAGAGGGGAAGAATGGGTTTCTTCAACTCCAAAACACGTTTACTTATACGAAGCATTCGGATGGGAAGCTCCAAAATTCGTTCACTTACCAAACATACTTAATAAAGAAAAGAAAAAATTAAGTAAGAGACATGGTGACGTTGCAGTAGAAGACTTCAAGAAAAAAGGATACTTACCAGAAGGATTAGTTAACTATGTTGCATTAGTTGGTTGGTCTCCAGAAGAAAACAAAGAAATATTCTCTATGGAAGAATTAGAACAAGCATTCTCTATAGAAAGAGTTTCAAAAAGTGGTGGAGTATTTGACACAGAAAAATTAAACTGGGTCAACCAACACTACATGAAAGATGGAGATGATGATGTTTTAACTAAATTAGCTATACCATTCATCGTTGAAGCTGGATATGTAACTGCTGAAGAAGCTGAAGAAAAATACGACTTCTTAAAATCAATAGTATCTTTATTAAAAGAAAAATTACACTTTGTAAAAGAAATAACTGACCATATATCAATATTCTTTGGAGATAAAGTAGAAGTTGAAACTGAAGAAGGTGCAGAATTCTTAAAAATGGAACACATACCTACTTTAGTTAATGCTTTAGAAGAAAAAATATCAGAAGTAGATGTTTTAACTGAAGAAACAGTACAAGCTATATTAAAATCTATCCAAAAAGAATACAAAATAAAAGGTAAAAACCTATACATGGGTACTAGAATACCTCTTACAGGGCAAATGCACGGTGGAGATTTAGCTAAAACTATGGTTATATTAGGTAAAGATCTTTGCTTAAAAAGATTAGCATATGCTAAAGAAAATTTAATATAATTTATTTGTAAAAATAAATATTAATATAAAAAATCCAAATCAGATATTATATCTTAGATTTGGATTTTTTTATGTTTAAACTCGAAACCATAGTTAAATTAAATGATTTTATTTGTATAACTATATAATTTATTATTATATTCATGAGATTTTAAAATTTGTAAGTTCTACAAAAAAATATAACTATGAAAAAACAATTTAATTTGTTATCATATATTGTATGCATTAAATTATATAAATTTAGACAACAAAAAGGGAGAATATAGTTATGAAGAAATATGACATAGCAAAAGCTATAAAAGAGTATTTTATAGTGACAGTTGGTGTAATATTAGTTGCTTTTGGGCTTCAATATTTTTACTCACCTAACGATATAGCAGGAGGCGGGTTAAGTGGTTTATCATTAGTTATAAATCATTATGTACCAGCACTATCAATAGGAACTCTAGTATTTTTAGGTAATTTAATATTATTTGCAATAGCGTTTTTATTAATTGGTAGCGACTTTGGTGCAAAAACTATATACGCAAGTTTTGCATTATCATTTGTAATGGACTTTATGGAAAAAGTAATGCATAGTTATGCATTAACAACTAATTTAGCTTTAGCAGCTTTATGTGGGACTTTAATAATAGGAACAGGTCTTGCAATAGCATTTTCAATAAATGCATCTACGGGTGGAACTGATATATTAGCTAAAATATTAAATAAATATACAAACTTTAATATAGGAATAGCTTTATTAATGGTAGATTTATTCGTTGTTGTAGCTGGTGCATTTACTTTCGGACTAAACAAAGGATTCTATTCATTAATAGCTGTAATAGTAAATGGATTATTAGTAGATAGAGTAATAGATATGATAGCTAAACATAAAGAGAAAAAAGCTTTAGAAGAGTCAAATAAAGAGGAAACAGTAGCTTAATAATATATAATGTACACAGAATAGATTAAAAAAAAGAGAGTTTATTATAAAACTAAAAGAAAGGGAGTATTGAAAAATAGTTTTTATACTATTTTGCAACACTCCCTTTTTTATTAAAATTTTTATGCTAAAGCTTCGTATTCCTCTTTAGCAGCTAATTTTATTTCAGCTATTTTTTCTTGTACTTCTTTCATTTTTTCATCATCTAATTCATAGAATTTCATAGCTATTAGTGAAGCAATCCATCCTAACATTGGCATTCCTATGTATAATCCAACTGTCACCCAGAATACACCAGGAGTATAAGCATCTCCAACTTGAGGCATTGCAGAAGTATATCCTATATATGCAACAGCAAGACCAACTATAGTTGTACCAAAGGATGATATCATTTTATCAACGAATGAGAATAAAGTTCCCATCATACCAGGTACATATCTTCCTGTTAAATAAGTTTCATAATCTGCACAGTCAGCTATCATAGGTATAACTATACCACCAGATATTGAACCGAATCCTTTACCTAAGCACACTAAAGTTATCCATAAAACAGTCATCATTCCGAAGTTATCTAGAGAGATTTGAGTTGGATCTCCGAATACTAGTAAAGCAAATGCACCTATATAAGTTAAGATACATAACCATGTAAATCTAACTAATGCTTTTTTAGAACCAAATTTAGAAGCATATTTTGTTCCGATTAATATCATTATAAATGATGGAATCATTGTTATCATAGACATTTTACCATATAGTCCATAGTTACCCATTACTATACCATATAACATTACCATAACAGTTGAGTTATTACCTGCTTGTATTGCTAATTTATCAGTAGCTGCAGATACAACAAGCATTTGTAATGGACGATTTCCTTTTAAAACACTTACATAATCTCTAAATTTAACTTTAGGAGCTTTTTTACCAGTACCAAAGAACTCTATTCTATCTTTAGACCATATACCTGTAATTGCTAATGCAGTTAATACACCTGATATTAATATAAATGTTAGTGAGAATTCTTGCATTGCTTGGAATGTAAATCCACCATATTTAGGAGCTATATATCCAGATGCGTATTGAGCACCAGCTGCAAATATAAATAAGTTATAAATACTGTCGAATCTAGTGAATAAAGGTCTTTGAGATGGATCATTTGTTAAACAAGCTTGTCCAGCCTTAGTACAAGCTGTTTGGAACGTATATCCGATTATATATAGAGCGTAAAATACTATAAACCCAATCATTTTTAGATTTTCTGGGAATAAGTGTAGAGTATTATACATTGTCAATATACTTACTGCCATTATAGAATAACCTATAAGTATCATAGGTCTAAATTTACCAAATTTACCGTTTGTCTTATCAATTATAAATCCTATTATTGGGTCTGTGATAGCATCAAACATACGCATTGATGTTAGAAGTGATGATACTAATACTACTGATAATCCTACAACACCTGTTGCATAATAAGAAACATACCCCATTAAAAGCATTATTACATTTGTTGCTGTATTGTTGAATGCAAAGCACCCTATTTGCCATGTCTTGGCACGGTTATAGTTGATTTGTTTTGCTGTTTCCATTTTGTCCCCCTATTATTAAAGAATTGATAGTTTGTATTTTGTATGGATTGATTAATACTTAAATTAGTAAGATTTTAGAATTGGAATGATATAAAATTAACGATTGCGTATGAATAAAATATCCACTTCAATAACTTAAAAACGTTTTCTTGATATCGTTTAAAAAAAGTATTATATAATTAAGCTAAATTTTATTTTACACAATATAGAATGTGAATAAAAATTTAACATAAAAATATAAAAAAATATAACAATATATCTTTAATTCTAAAATTAACTTTTATTTAATTTATAAATTTAATTTCCATATCTTGTAATTAATAATAACATGTTTGCGACTTGTATGCAAGCGTTTTCTTAAAAATAAATTTTAGTTTAAAATATCAAATTAGAATATAAAAAAACTCCAGGCATTTTGCCTGGAGTTTATCTAATTGAATCAATAACTACAATTTGATTATGCAGCTAAATCATCACGATTATCTTTATTGTTTGATTTTTGTACAGCGTTGTATACAGGTAAACCTATTAATGTTATAACAACACCACCAAGTGATATCATTGTATTTGTTAAACCAGATAATAATAATTGGCTCACAACAACGAATAATCCACCAGCTATAGCCACCATTGGTATGAATGGATATAGAGGCACTTTGTAAGGTCTCTCTAAGTTAGGTTGATCTTTTCTTAATTTGAACACACCTATGAATGTTAATACGTAGAATGACCATACAGCAAACATTGATAAGTCTGTTAATAAGTTGAATTGTCCTGTTAAAGCATATAATACAGATACTACACCCATTGTTAAAGTAGCGTTAGCAGGAACACCATTTTTGTTTATTTTTCCGAAGAAATCACTACATGGTAAAGATTTTTGTGCACCTAAAGTGAATAATATTCTTGGTCCAGTTAATAAGTATCCGTTTAAAGCACCGAATACAGATATTAATATACCAACAGTTATGAATTTACCACCGAATGGTCCAAATATAGCTTCTGCAACTGCTGATGCAGGAGAAGAATATTGAGCTAATTCGTTAGCAGGTAATACCCATAAGTAAGCAACGTTTATTAATAAATAAACAGCCATAACTAAAGATAAACCACCTACGATTGCTTTAGGTAAGTCTTTTCCTGGGTTTTTCATTTCACCAGCTATAGCACCAACGTTTATCCAACCATCATAAGCGAATAATATAGCAACTAATAAAGAACCGATAACACCACCAGTTGAAACACCTTCTCCAACCATTGGAGTTAATATAGCGTTATCCCCGCTTCCTTTAATAAATCCGAAAACTATTATTAAAGCAAGAGGTATTAATTTACCTATTGTTGCAAATGTTTGTATAAACCCACCAGTTTTAGAACCTAAAGAGTTTAAAACAGATATAAATAATATAACACCTATAGTTATAGGTAATACTAATGCATTATTTCCTATTAATCCTGCACTTTGTTGTCCAAACATAACAGCTAAAGCAGCTATAGTTGCAGGGAAGAATAAAACCGCTTGCATCCATCCTGTTAAGAATCCTAATTTTTTACTGTATATTTCTTCGATGTAAACCATCATACCACCAGTTTTTGGTATAGCCGCAGATATTTCAGCAGCAGTAAGACCAGCAGCTATTGTCATAACACCTGCTATAACCCAAGCTATCATACCTAATCCAGGTGCTCCACCAGTTAAAGTGTATACAGCTTGTGGTTTGAAGAATACACCACCACCGATTACCATACCAACAACAGTTGATAAAGCAGCAGCGAATCCTAAGTTCTTTTGTAACTTATTGTTTTCCATTTGTATAAATCCTTTCTTGTGTAAATATAAAATTTTAAATTTAAAAAGTCATCATTAATATAATATTACTTTTTTATAAAAAAAACACCACACAAAAAAAGGAAATTTTTGATTGAATTAGAATTAAATAAAAATAATCATTTTGCATAATAATGAAAAAGATAGGAATGAACCTATATACAGCCATGCTTTGGACGTTATAGGGGAAAACGTAAGCAAATGTATAAATAAATAAATTTTTATATTTGCAAAACCTTTCCAGTGTTTTGGCATAGTATCACACAATAAATGGCAAACAAAACACATCCCAATTATAAATAATAATGGACGTAGTATATTATTTAAAGGTGTTAATTCAAACATTATACATAGTTTTGAGGATATAAACACATAAATCAAAAATACAGGATTAAAAACTGAATGTGTAATAAAATTTCTATGACCCTTTGAACCACCAAATAAAAATGGAAATTGTTTCTCAAGAATATCTGCATTTCTATACATATAATCTAATAATTTTCTTAAAGATGGAATCCAACTTATAAATAATAAGAAGAAATCTATTAAATTTATTATAGCTGCAAATATATAATTTATAATAATTTCAATACTTTTAACTTTAAGTGTATTTGAATTTGGATTGCCATTAAACATATTTAATGAAGATGGCAAAAAAGATAATGTAAGTATATTTTTCTTTATTGGTTTAATGAAAAATATACTAGCTAATAAAAATATAGCTATAATATAAAAATTAATACTACCACCTCCTAAAATGAATTTATAAATTTTATTCTATAAATATATGACTTATTTTGTCAATATAAGCAGATAAATTGCGAATATATAAGAAAAAGATAATTAAAAATTTTTAGCAAAAAATCTAAATTAGACGACTAATTTAAAATAATGAACAATTAAAAAAAAATAAAATTAAAACTTCAGTTATACAAAAACTAAAGTTTAAAAAATTTGGTTTATAATATTGAAAAAAATTCGCCATAGTGCTAGAATTTTAGTAATTTTAATAAATGGAATATAGTGGAAAAATAATTCAGAAGAGGGATTATTTTAAGAGTGGTTTCATAAATATTTACTATTGAGTTGAGGAAGATAAGATTTGTAAAGTTTGATGAGAGGATTCTTTGAGATATATTTTAAAATTTATTAAAATTCGGCGGATAAACAAAAGGGGGAATTTTTTATGAAAAAAAGAATATCGTTATTATTAGTAATGGTAATGTCATTAGCAATGATGTTAACAGGATGTAGTTCATCAAATAATGCATCATCTAATGCTTCGAGTGGTTCATCTAGTTCAAACAGTGATGATGAATTTAGAGTAGGTATGGAATGTGGTTATGCTCCATTTAACTGGACTCAATCTGATGACTCAAATGGAGGGGTAAAAATCCAAGGAAATGATGAATATGCAGGTGGATATGATGTTCAAATAGCTCAAAAAATAGCTGATGGATTAGGAAAAAAATTAGTTATAGTTAAAACTGAATGGGATGGATTAGTTCCAGCAGTACAATCAGGAAAGATAGACGCAATAATTGCTGGTATGTCTCCAACTGCTGAACGTAAAAAAACTATAGATTTTACAGATGTATATTATACTTCTGACTTAGTTATGGTTGTAAAAAAAGGTGGAAAATATGAAAATGCAACAAAATTAAGTGATTTTAAAGGTGCTACTATAACAGGACAATTAAACACTTTCCACTATACGGTAATTGATCAAATTGAAGGTGCTAAAAAAGATACTGCTATGGATAATTTCCCAGCAATGAGGGTAGCATTAGAATCAGGAAAAATAGATGGATATGTATCTGAACGTCCAGAAGGTGTAAGCGCTACAGCAGCAAATGATAACTTTGCTATGGTTGAATTTGCTAAAGGTCAAGGTTTTAAAACTTCTGCTGAAGATACAGCTATAGCTGTAGGTTTAGCAAAAGATAGTCCTTTAAAAGACAAAATAAATAAAATACTAGCAGGAATATCAGAAGATGAACGTAAAGATTTAATGGATCAAGCAATAAAAAATCAACCAGCATCAAAATAACTAGTAAAAATTTTAGTAAAGACCGGTTGTAGAAATGCAGTCGGTCTTTAGATGTGATTAAGGGGGAAAAATATGAGTTCGGAGTGGATTATACAAATTGCATCTCAAAACTGGAAAAGTTTTTTAACTGGTGCAGAAATGACATTATATATATCTTTAATAGGTACTGTGATAGGTTCTATAATTGGTATGTTGATAGGTGTTGTAAGAACTATACCAAAGGGAGACAAAGGGGCTAAAAAGGTATTTTTAACAATAATAAATGCAATATTAAATGCATATGTTGAATTTTTCAGAGGAACGCCAATGATAGTTCAAGCTATGGTTATTTATTATGGTTCTGATTTAGCTTTTGGAATTGATATGGATAGAACTTTCGCAGCAATATTTATAGTTTCTATAAATACAGGGGCATATATGGCAGAGATAGTTCGTGGAGGAATTATATCTATAGATAAGGGGCAATTTGAGGCTGCACAGGCTATTGGTATGAATCACATCCAAACAATGATAAATGTAGTATTACCTCAAGTTATAAGAAATATATTACCAGCTACAGGTAATGAATTTGTAATCAACATAAAAGATACATCAGTACTTAATGTTATAGGTGTAACAGAACTTTACTTTACAACAAAATCAATTGCAGGAAATAACTTCAGATATTTTGAATCATTCTTCATAACATGTATAGTTTATTTCATAATGACATTTACTATCACGAGAATATTACGTTTTGTAGAAAAGAAATTAGATGGACCTGAAAATTACAATATGACAGGAAATCAGATGCAAGTTCAAAAACCTGAAGATGCATTAAACAAAGCATAATAAATAGTGGAGGAAATAATATGGAAAATGTAATTGAAGTTAAACATTTAAATAAATCTTTTGGAACGCATGAAGTTTTAAAAGATATAGATTTTTCTGTTGAAAAGGGTGAAGTTGTTTGTATAATAGGTTCTTCTGGTTCAGGAAAATCAACACTTCTTCGTTGTATCAATTTATTAGAAATACCAAGTGGTGGAGAGATAATATATAACGGAGAAAATATATTAGACGAAAAACACGACATCTATAAATACCGTACAAAGTTAGGAATGGTATTCCAACAATTTAATTTATTTAATAATCATAATGTTTTAGGAAATTGCACTGTTGGACAAATTAAAGTATTAAAACGCTCAAAACAAGAAGCAGAAGAAGTAGCTATGAAATATTTAAAAATAGTTGGTATGGAGCAATTTATAAATGCTAAACCAAAGCAATTGTCAGGTGGACAAAAGCAACGTGTTGCCATTGCAAGAGCTTTATCTATGGAACCTGATGTTATACTATTTGATGAGCCGACTTCTGCGCTTGACCCAGAAATGGTAGGAGAAGTTTTAAAAGTAATGAAAGAATTAGCTGATTCGGGTCTTACAATGTTAGTTGTTACTCATGAAATGGGATTTGCAAAAGAGGTCTCTGATAGAGTCGTATTTATGGATAAAGGAGTAATAGCTGAAGAAGGAAGTCCAGAACAAATATTTAATAATCCTGTGCAAGAGAGAACTCGTGAATTCTTAAAACGTACTTTAAACAAATAGTAATTTTAAATTTAGACTTATGCAATTATTCTATTAAGACTCGACTAGAAAAAGGATTAGTAGTATTAAAGAAATAAATTAGACAAAATTTAATAGACTTGAAAAATAAAGATAAAATAGTATTAAGAAGGGCGTAAAATGTAGCGCCCTTTTTGCTATTTTTATATAAAAGTTAAATAAAAATAAATAACTATTTAAATGAATGTAAATTATAGTGAAAGAAATTGTGCATTTTTCTAAAAAAAATACACAGATAATTTTAATAATACAATAAAAATATTACAATATATGGTATTATTAAAGTGGCGTTACTTTTAAACTCAATAAATTTTTATCCATAAGGGGGGAATAAAAAATGGAGTCAGTTTTAATTATGGGAGGAAGCGATTTTATTGGCAAATCACTTGCTAAATATTTTATAAAACATAGACATAAGGTTGATGTTTTGACAACTGGAAGTATTGATTATGAAGGTGTAAATAAACATTTATTGTGTGATAGAAAGAATTTAGATGAATTAGAAAATGCCTTAAATGGAAATGAATACACATATATTTATGATATGACAGCATTTTTTAAATCAGAAATAGAGGACTTATTTAAATTTGTAAATCGAAAAAACTTAAAAAAATATGTTGTACTGTCTTCTTCCGCAGTATATAAAAAATCAGAAAAATATATATCAGAAGATGATGAAAAAGGGATTAATCCTGCCTGGGGTCAGTATGGAATTGAAAAAGTACAAGCAGAAAGTTATATTATAAATAGTGATATACCTTACATAATAATAAGACCAACTCACATTTATGGACCAGAAAATAATTTATATAGGGAGACTTATTTTTTTGATAGAATAAGAGAAGGGAAGGCTATTCCAGTACCTAGTGATAAAAATGAACCTGTAGTAAATCAATTTATATATATAGATGATTTCGTAAGGGTTTTATATAGTTTGATAAAAAATGATAAAGTTAGAGAAGTATATAATGTTGCAACTCCTCAACGTATCACGTGGAAGAAACTAATAGAAACATGTGGCGAAGTAGTCGGAAAAGAACCTATAATAAAATATGTAGATTCGGATAAAATAAAGATAAAAGAAAGAAGTTATTTTCCATTTAAAAATACTAGTTGCGTGCTAGAAATTGAAAAATTGATAGACCATGGTCTCTATATACCTAATATAATGCTAGAAAAGGGGCTCAGAAAAACATACGAATGGTATATCAAAAATAAACCTAAGATGGATGATAAAGAAATGCATGAAGTAGATCAGGTTTTAAAGATAGTGTAAATTAGTATTGAAATACCAGTTTTATTTACAAAAAACGGTAATTAATATATAATTTAAATATATTTGGATATTATAACGTCTAAAGAAAGTCTTTAGGCGTTTTTCTATATTAAAAACTATAAAAAAGGAGAGATTCAAATGGAAAAAGTAGAAAGTTTTAAATTAGATCATAATAAGGTAAAAGCACCTTTTGTGAGAAAATGCTGTGTATTAGAAGGTAAAATGGGGGATAAGGTAAGTAAATTTGATTTAAGATTTTTACAACCAAATAAAGAAGCTTTCGGAACAGCTGCTATGCATGGATTAGAACATTTATTAGCAACATATTTAAGAGAAGAATTAGATGATGTTATAGATTTATCTCCAATGGGATGCAGAACAGGTTTCTATTTAGTAATGTGGGGAGATGTCGATGCAAAAACAATAAAAGAAGGGCTAGAAAGAGCATTAGAAAAAGTTTTAAAAGCTGACAAGATGATAGCTGCGACTTCTGTTGAATGTGGAAACTATAGAGATTTATCATTATTTGGTGCAAAAGAATATGCTAAATATGTGTTAGAACAAGGATTCTCACTAAATATATATGGTGAATAATTAGAATATTTAAAATAAATAATACAAAGTTTGGAAAAAATATATCAATATGTATATGGAGAAATAAAAAATGATAGGAAGTCAAGAAAATATAATATCTAATGTATCATTAGACAAATTAGAGGTACTTAGATATTTAGGTCACAATGGTCAAGAAATTGATTCAGATTTAAATCTTAGAATAAATGAATGTATTAAAGAAACAAAAAAAGAGATTGATACAAAATATATTTATGAAATATATGATATAAAAAATGATTTAGATTTAAATACAATTGAATTTAAAAATACAAACTTAATATTAAAAAGTAAAGATGTAAGTGAATTGCTTAAGGATTGTGATAAATGTGTATTGATGTGTGCGACTCTTGGATTTAATATCGAAAAAAATATACGAAGATATAGCTATAATGACCTTACAAAAGGAATTATAGTAGATGCATGTGCTACGACTTCAATTGAAGAGATTTGTGATTTAATACAGGATAATATACTTCAACAAATGTCTAAGGAGGGTAAATCTCTTACTATGAGATATAGCCCTGGATATGGGGATTTAGATATAAGTGCTAATAAAGACATATTACAAGTATTAGATGCACATAAAAGAATTGGTGTAACAGTTACCAATACTGGAATAATGATTCCTAGAAAATCAGTAGTAGCATTAATTGGCATAACAAATAAAAAAATAGCAAAAGTTAAGCGAACATGTGAAAATTGTTCTAATAGATTTAACTGTGAATATAGAAGAAAGGCTGATGGTTGTGGAAGTAAGACAATATATACAAGATAATATATTAATATTTGACGGAGCAATGGGTACAATGCTTCAAAAAAAAGGCCTACAAGTAGGTGAAAATACTGAAGTATTTGGGTACGAAAATCCTGATATATTAGTTGATATACATAAAGAATATTATGAAGCAGGATCAAATGTTGCAACTACTAATACTTTTGGATGCAATGAGTTAAAGCTGCCACAAGGGTATGATTTAGAAAAAGTAATTGATTCAGCAGTAAAAGCTGCAAAAAAAGCGGCATCTTTAGTTAATAATGACAATGAAAAATATGTAGCTTTAGATATCGGTCCAATTGGTGAAATGTTAGAGCCTATGGGAACACTTAGTTTTGATAGAGCGTATGAAATATTTAAAAGACAAATGATTCAAGGGGAAAAATCAGGTGCAGATATAATTGTAATAGAAACTATGATGGATTTATATGAAATAAAGGCGGCTTTATTAGCAGCAAAAGAAAATACAAATCTACCTGTTTTCTGTACTATGACTTTTGATGAAAATGGAAGAAGTTTTACAGGATGTTTACCAGAAAGTATGGTAGTTACATTACAAGGATTAGGAGCAGATGCAGTAGGGGTTAACTGCTCACTAGGGCCAGACTTATTATTACCAATAGTAGAAAAAATACTTACAAGAGCAACTATACCAGTAATGGTACAAGCAAATGCAGGCTTACCATGTATCAAATGTGGTGAAGCTGTATATGATATGACGGCAGAACAATTTTTAAGCGGTGCATCTAAGTTTGTAAAAATGGGTGCAAAAATTATAGGTGGATGTTGTGGTACAAATCCTGAATTTATAAAAGCTTTATCACAAAATATAAAAAATGTAGAAGTCAAACCAATCGAAAAGAATTTAGAATGTGTGGTTTGCTCTCCATCAAAAATTGTTGAGATAACAGGACCAACAGTAATGGGAGAAAGATTAAATCCAACAGGAAGAAAACCGCTACAAGATGCATTAATAAGTGGAAATTTAGATTATGTTGTTAGTTTAGGTCTTGATCAAGTTGAGGAAGGCGCTGAAATATTAAACATGAATGTAGGTCTTCCTGAAATAGACGAAAAAGCTATGATGCCAAAAGTTATAAAGACATTACAAGAGATTATAAACGTACCGATACAGATTGACTCATCTAACGCGGACGCATTAGAACAAGGACTTAGATATTATAACGGAAGAACAATTGTAAACTCAGTAAATGGCAAAGAAGAATCACTAAATAAAATACTTCCTCTTGCACAAAAATATGGAGCTGGCTTAGTAGGATTAACATTAGATGAAGCTGGAATACCTAAAACAGCAGAAGGAAGATTTGAAATAGCTAAAAAAATTGTTGAAAGAGCAGAAAGTTATGGAATAAGAAGACAAGATATATTTATAGACTGTTTATCTTTAACAGTATCAGCACAACAAGAAGAAGCTATGGAAACTATAAAAGCTATTAGAATGGTAAAAGAAAACCTAGGTTGTAAAACTATTTTAGGGGTTTCTAATATATCATTTGGAGTTCCAAATAGAAAAGCACTAAACTCAACATTTTTAAATTTAGCACTAGGTGCTGGGCTTGATTTAGCGATAATAAATACATCAGAACCTGTTATGATGGAATCTATGTATGCATATAGAGTGATAAACAATATAGACAAAGGTTGCGAAAAATATATAGAAAAATATATGGATAATACAACTATATCAATCAACAAAACATCTAACAATAACCAAAAAGATATGTCTTTAGATATGTTAGTTGAAAGAGGATTAAAAGAAGAAACGAAAGAATTAACATATAAGTTGCTTGAAGAATATGATGGACATTATATTTTAGACGAAATGTTAATACCTGCTCTTGATAAAATTGGAGTAAAATATGACAAAGGAGAAATATTCTTACCTCAAATGATTCAAGCAGCAGAAACAATAAAAGTAGCATTAAACATCATAAAAGATAAGTTAAATGCTAATATTGATAATACAAATGGAACAAAAGGTAAAATAATAATTGCTACAGTAAAAGGCGATATACATGATATCGGTAAAAATATCGTAAAAATCATGCTAGAAAATTATGGATATGAAGTTATCGATTTAGGAAAAGATGTTCCAATTGAGACAGTAGTAGAAACTGCTAAAAAACAAAACATAAAGCTAATCGGATTAAGCGCCCTAATGACAACAACTGTACAGAATATGAAGGATACAATACAAGCTATAAAAGATGCTGGCATTGATGCAAAGGTTATAGTTGGGGGTGCAGTTTTAACAGAAGAATATGCAAAAAAAATAAATGCAGACTACTATGCAAAAGACGCAAAAAGCTCTGTTGAGATAGCAAAACTCACTTTTTAAAAAATAATGTGGAAATCAAGTATAAAAGTATGTTAAAATATAAAAGATATTTAAGGGGAACAAATTTATTTTTTCCCCTTAAATAATGTAGCAAAATATGCTACTATATTGAATATAGGTCATTAATTTAGAAATTTATATAAATTTTAATTAATGATGTTAAATTAAAAATTTCTCGTCAACACAAAAAGAGGCTATATAATAGCCTCTTTTTGTTTTGCAAAAATTTAAAATGATAATAAAATACCAACTACTGCTGATAAAGCAATATATATAACTGGATGTTTATTTGTATATTTTATTAAGAAGAATAAAATAAATGCAAAAATAATTGATTTAAAGTTAAATAAATCGACAAATTTGGATGTAATATTATATTTATCT
Source organism: uncultured Intestinibacter sp. (assembly GCF_902468165.1). NCBI lineage: Bacteria > Bacillati > Bacillota > Clostridia > Peptostreptococcales > Peptostreptococcaceae > Intestinibacter > uncultured Intestinibacter sp. The sequence goes on along the minus strand of NZ_CABQXJ010000020.1, from coordinate 1,076 downwards.
AAATAAAACATAGTTATTTCTACAACGCCCCAGCAAGCACCTACTATTAGACCAGTCGAAGTTGGTCTTATTGTATGAAAAACAGCCTCTACATATGGATTTTGTTTGAACTTCTTTAAGAATTTAGAAATAATAACTATAATAACTAATGCTGGACAAATTAATCCCAAAGTAGCAACTATTGATCCGACTACGCCTGATACTGAAAAACCTACATAAGTAGCCATATTTACTCCTAATGGTCCTGGAGTAGATTCTGATACAGCTATCATATTAGTTAAATCATTTTTTGAAAACCAACCAGTTGTTTCACTTATATTATATAAAAATGGCATTGTAGCAAGTCCGCCACCTACTGCGAAAAGACCTGTTTTAAAAAATTCGAAAAATAATCTCAAAAGTGTTAACATTCCTCTTTACCTCCCCTAAATTTATAAATTAGAGCTCCTATAAGACCAGAAATAATAATATAAATGATAGGAGATAGACTAGTTACTATTGATAATAGTGAAACTGCTATAAAAATTGCGAAAGTAAGTTTATCGACTACAGATTTTTTGCTAAGTTTAATTATGGCATTTAAGATTAATACACATACACAAACTCTAACACCATTAAATGCATGAATTACAATTGGTAAATCAGCAAAATTGCTTAAAAATGCAGCTATAAGAGTAATTATTACTACTGATGGTGTTACTACTCCTAAAGTTGCTATAACTCCTCCTATAAAACCAGCCATTTTATATCCTATAAAAGTAGCAACATTTACAGCTATAACACCAGGCGTACATTGACCGATAGCGTAATAGTCCATTAATTCTTCTTCTGTTGCCCACTTTTTATTTTCAGCAACTTCTCTTTGTAATATTGGTAACATTGCATAACCTCCACCAAATGTTAACCCTCCGATTCTGGCAAAGGTTAAAAATAAGTCGAGTAAAATATTCATACCTTAAAATCCCCTTCCTAAAGTTTATATGAAAATTTTAGCATAGTTATATATATATTAAAAATATATAATAAATATAGGTAATATACTTTTTTAGTATAGTTAAAATAAAAGTAAATTTTAT
>NZ_CABQXJ010000019.1:0-38951 GCF_902468165.1 uncultured Intestinibacter sp. | reverse complement strand
AAAATATATCTTTCTTCTATAATTATCTTAATCGAATGTATGTTCTATAATTCTGAAAAAGGGGAGTAAATTTATGGAGAATAAGAAATTACAAGAGGAAGAAATAAAAAAAGAAATAGTAAAAAAAATAGAAGCTATACACAATATAAAATATTTAAAATTAATAAAAATATTTGTATCTAGTTATAATAGTTATAAGTATTAAAAAGATAAGCAAATGCTTATCTTTTTTTATTTTAGCTTAAATACTTGAGCTTAAACTAGTTATTATTTTTTTTATAACCTTCCAATCTTCAGAATCCAATTTCAAAATAGTAAGAATTAAATCCTTTTTAAGTTGATCTCCATCTTGTACTAATTCAGAAACATATTTTATTAGTTCTTCATCAGGAGATAGAGATTTAAACATATCTCCTTTACCTTCTCTTAACCATTCTTCGCGGACATTAAAGATAGTACAAATAGTTTTGATATTTTGTTCAGTTACATTGGAACCTTCTCGTTCCAGGAAGCTGACAGAAGTCTGGGCAATTCCCAGCGCATCTGCAAACTGCTTTTGATTATACTGCAAATATTTTCTTAATTCTTTTATTCTTTTATTCATTTTTCAACCTCCAAAGTTTATTATATACAAATTATAGCAATGAATACTAAAAAAAACAAGAAAAATAACAAAAATACGTTGACTTATATTAATATTTACTATAATATATAAGTATATTAACAAGTATTGCTATAAAAGGAGGGCAGAAAATGAATGAAATAGAAAGAAAAAAGGCTTTAGCGAATGAAATTGCATCTATAATAAATAATTTAAATGACACAGATGTGAGAGGCATATGGATGGTTGCACAAGCATTGTACGCAAAACAAGAATTAGAAAAACAAAAAGAGAAAGAAAAAGAAAAACAATGAAAAATGGCGAGGTAAACTCGCCTAATTAAAAAAACTTAAAAGGGGAAATAGAAATGGCAACAGAAACAGAAAAATTTATAATAAGGAATATAGCTCAAGCTGATCTAATTAATTCTATTTTAGAAAGGATTGATTTAGATGAAATAATTCAAAAATTTAGAACAAATGATGAATTTAAAGCTAGAGATTATATGACAGTAAAAGAGTTTTCTAAGTATTTGAATTGTAGTGAAGCATATGTTAGAAGTTTAATTCAGTATGGAAAGAAAAATAATTCTTTTTATGTTGCGAAAGTAGGAAGAGAATATAGAATAGATAGGATTTCCTACGATAAATGGGTTGCAGCTGGAGGAGAATTTTAAGTTAAATTTAAGGGGGAAAAAATTATGAAACACCTAGAAGATTTGACAGTAAAAGAGTTAAGACAAGCAGCAAAAGAACTAAATATAAAAGGAAGAAGCAAAATGAATAAGGCAGAATTAATAGAAGCCTTAAAAACAAGACAACCAAAAAAAATAGAAGCTAATCAAAAGACTAATCAAGAAGCTAATCAAAAAGTAAAAAAAGCGCCAAAGACAGAAGGACAACTTATAAGAATATGGCATGATGTAGTAAGAACATTACCAGTAGGTACACCAGTGACAGTTAAAATGTTTTCAGATGAAAATCGTATAAAAACTTTTACTGGAAGAATTAAAGCAGGTAACAGAAAAAGAGATGATGGATTACCTGATGTTTTCATAAAAGTAGGAGCTAAAAAACCTTTCAATTTACAACTTTACGATAACATTCAAGTGTTTATGACAGAAAAAGATTACCAAAAAGCAAGATATAGACAATAATTTTTATACTTAAAAATAAATTCCGAGTGGTAAAAGGGGGATAGAAAAATGATAGTCTATTTTAAAGATTCGGAAACAATGGTTATAGAAACAGAAGATAACAAAGTAGAAGTAAAAATAAAAGATAAAACTGAAAATAAAAATTTAAAACTAGAGTTTCAAGAATAGGTATAAAAAGTTAAGTCGAATTGATAGCTGCACCAGATGGTGTATATTGACTCGATAATACTATTAACTTTAGAACAAAATATCATTAAAATAAGATTTATTATTTATTATTGGGGGAAGTAAAAATGTCATATGTACAAAAGACAATAATATCTGGGAAGGTAGTAGAGGTTATCAAAAAATATGATAGAAGACACTCCCCAGGTAAACATACTAAATTTAAGAAAAGTGATATTAGAGGACCAAAAGAAAATAAAACTACTGAACAACAAGAAAAAGTGAATTATAGACAAAAAGAATTAAAACTTACTAGACTATTAAATTGTAACTTTCAAGGTGGAGATTATCATATAGTTTTTTCTTATAAAGAAGATCTTAGACCAAATAGCATAGAAGAGTTAAAAGACGATAAAAAGAAGTTGCTAAGAAAAGTAAGAACTGAATATAAAAAACAAGGAAAAGAACTTAAATATATAGCAGTAGCAGAAGTAGGAAAAAGAAAAGCATTACATTTTCATTTTGTAGTTAATGCTATAGATACTTCTATATTCCAAAAGTGCTGGAATAAAGGATTTATCAAGATTAGCTTACTGGATAAAAGTGGACAATATAAAGATTTAGCAGCTTATTTATTAAAATATACTAAAACAAATAAAGAAGAAGCTAAACAACTTAATGGTGCTGCATGGAACAGTAGTAAAAATTTAGACAAGCCAGTTGTAAAAGTAAAAGTAATAACAAGAAATGAGTTTTTTAAAGAAGAAGTAACAAAATCAAAAGAATATGCAAATTATTATTTAGAAAAAGACAGTGTTTATTCAGGATTTAATGAATTTACGGGATACAAATTTTTTAGATACACACTAATTAGATTAAATTGATAGGGGGAATTTGATTTGAGTAAATATAGCAATACATACTACTTAAAAGAAAAAACAGAAGATACGGAACAAATGCAAATTATAAATTACTGTAATAGTATGAGTGCATATGTACCAGAATATGAAATGATTTATCATATACCGAATGAAGGTAAAAGAAAAAATGGGGCTAAGCTAAAAAGAATTGGTTTAAGAAAGGGTATTCCAGATTTATGTTTACCAGTTCCTAAAATTGGATTTCATGGTTTATACATAGAGTTAAAAAAAGATGCATCTAAAAAGGCAAGTAAAGAGCAAAAAGAATGGTTATTTAAATTAGAACAGCAAGGGTATGCAGTTTCAATTTGTTTTGGAGCTAATGAAGCTATTAATCTTATAACAGCATATATGAACTCTGATTATGAAACATTTATAGATAATTGCAGAAATGGAAAGGGGGAAAAACGAAATGAATAACAACGAAATAAATAACTTAGTAGCAAGTATAGATGTAAAAGGTACACAAGAATTTATGGGAAAAGAAATACCAGTAGTTGAAGGTGGATTTGGTGAAGGTAAAAGATGCTTAACAGATAAAGACGTTGCAAGAATACACAACATGGAAGTAAAACACGTAAGAGAATTAATTAAAAATAATATAAAAAGATTTAAAAGAAATATTGATTATATAGATTTATTAAGTAACCCAAAATTTAAAGTCGTTGTGAACGACTTAGCACTAAAAGGAAGTAATCGAACTAAAAATATTTTCTTATTAAGTGAGAGAGGCTACGCAAAACTAATAAAAATAATGGATACGGATTTAGCTTGGGAAATACACGACAAGTTGATAGATGAATACTTTGCAATGAGAAAAGTAATAAACTCAAGCGACCAACTAAAATCAAATTTGCTATTAGAAATTTATAACGGTGGACAAAATGGAGTATTAGCTAGTAAGAAATTAACTGAATTAGAAACAAGACCATTACAAGACACAATTGAAAAACAATCTAATACTATAAATGAATTGTTACCTGCTGCAAATTATACTAAAAAAGTTTTAGAGGATAACGATACATTGCTTACTATAACACAAATAGCAAAAGACTTTGGAATGAGTGGACAGGCTTTAAATGATTTATTACATGATTTAGGAGTTCAATACAAACAAAATGGCCAATGGCTTTTATATTCTAAATAACAAGGCAAGGGATATGCAAGAACTGTTCAATCAGAAATTAAAAATGCAAAACCACAAACAAAATGGACTCAAAAAGGTAAAAAATTTATAAATGATACTTTGAGAAAAAAAGGAATAAAAACTATTTGGGAACAAGAACAGGAAGTACTACAAGTTCAACAAACATTTGATTTAAATTAAATATAACTATGGAGGATTAATATTATGGATTACAAGATATATACACTTGCTGAAGATATAAAAATAGAAAAAACAAGTTCATTAATAGCGACAGTTGGAGATATAAGAGCAGAAAAAGAAGCTGATACACATTGGGTTAATATATTTATAAATGACAACTCAGATATAGGTTATTCATTTATAGATCAAGTTGAACTATTTGCAAAAGACGATATAAAAACTCAAGAAGAACTATTAGTTTTTACTATGAACTGGTATTTTGAAAATGTTCAAGTTGTAACAGAAAAACAAAATAAAATAAATATACAAAAAGCAATAGAGTATAGAGAAAATCTAGAATATGAAAAAGCAATAGAAGATTTATCAAAATATACAGAAGAGCAATTATTTGAAGAATTAGAGAAAAGAGGGTTATGTAAGACAAGAATTTTAGAAGACAAAGAAGCTAATGATTACTTAGTTTTAGAAGAAATTAAAGAATTATTTGATGCAAATTCACAGTCAAAAATAAAAAGTATAAAAAATAGAGAAAAAGAAAATGAAGTAGTTTTAGAAAAAATAAAAAACCTTATAAGCTTTTTTTATAAAAATCAAAGTGAAATAATTAATTAAGTACATAGTTTTAATCTTAATAAACCTTCTAATCTTGTAAATATCTAGATTAGAAGGTAGTAAAGGAGGATGAAAAATGGATACATTAGAAGCATTAATACATTTAAAAAGTATTTGTGACAAAGAAGAAGATTGTAGTAAGTGTGAAATAAAAAGACTACTACATGAATGTGTTTATCAGACTATTCCAGGAGAATGGAAACTAGTAGATAAAAAGGAGAGATAATAATGAAAATAATACTAAATCTGATAGGAATTTCAGTGATATTTAGTATAGGATTTATAGTTGGAGCATGGTGGAATTATGTACATACTATAAATAAACAAATAGAAAGAATAGACGAATACTTAAAAAAAGAAAATGAACGATTTGAATTAATAAAAGGTGGAAAGGGCGATAAAAATAACTGAAGAAAGAATTAAAAATGAATATAGATTTTAAGGGGGAATAGAAATGATTAAACATTATTGTGATAAATGCAAAAAAGAAATAGAAGAGAAAGATAAATACAAAATAACAATAAAAACATATAAAGGAGCACTAATAGATGATGATATAGAATTATGTGGAGATTGTGCCAACACTATAGATAAATTTACTTTTCCTATTCTAGATACAAGAAACTATGAATTTCAAGAAGAATTGGATAAATTAAGAGAAGAAACAGAAGAGTTAATAGAAGCTGCAAATAAATACAATCAAAATGAAGTTATATGTATAGATGAAGTAATAGAAGAAAGTTATGATGTTATACAAGTTGTTGTAAATATTTTATATAGATTAGGTTTATTAGAATTTATGTCAGAAGGTTTAGAAAAACATATAAAAAAACTTAAAGCAAGAGGATGGAATTTTAAGGGGGAATAAATATGGATTATAAAACTGACCCTTGCTATGAAAACTATTTAGCACTTGCGTATACTATTTTAAATGGGGAAAAAGATATTCCGAATTTTACAAGTTTACAAGATAAAGCAGAAGCTAAAAAAAGAATAAATGAAATAAAAGAAATAAGGGCATCAGGGGGAAAAACAGAGTTAGAAAAATTATTCCCTAAAGGTGAGATAAGAGAGCCTAAAAAGAATAAAGTATATGTTTTAGACTTAGATCTTAATAAAAAATATTCTTTTAAAAGCAAAAAAGAAGCTTTAAAAAAGTTAAGAATAGGGCAAAAAGAAATAACAAATATAAAAGAGCCCAAATTAACCAAAGATTATAAATATATTATATATGAAAAAAAAATAAAGCTAAAACAGATTAGACCAGGAGATTTTATCGCTATATTAGAAACAGGATATCCAAAAGGATTATACTGGATAGAAAATAATGGAGGTAAAGAATATATAAGCATAGATAGTAGAAAGGAAACGACAATAAAAAAACATGACTGTAAAGAAGCTGCGGTATTATATTTACTAGATTTAATTAAAGGGGGGAAAGACATTGAGACTATGGACTGAGGAAGAAGTAACATACCTAAGAGATCATTGGGGAGTTACAAGCATAAAAACAATATCAAGGGTTTTAAATAGAAGTGAAAGAGCAATCTCAATGAAAAAGTACGAGTTAAACTTAGGAGCATTTTTAGAGAATGGAGATTATATAACTTTTAATCAATTATTAAAGACAGTAGGGTACAATGTAGACATGAATACTAGAAATTCATGGCTTAGAAGAGGATTACCTTTAAGAAATAAAAAAGTTAATAATAATAGTTTTAAGGTTATAAAGATAGACAAGTTTTGGGAATGGGCAGAAGAAAATCAAACATTCTTAGACTTTTCAAAATTCACAAGATATTCATTAGGAAAAGAACCACAGTGGGTAGAAGCTAAAAGACAAAGGGACATAATCAATAATACATATAGGAAAAAAACATGGACCCAAGATGAAGATGAAAAGTTAATTTTTTTATTAAAACAATATAAGTACAATTGCACAGAAATAGCAGAAAGGATGCAACGAAGTGAATTTTCAATAAGAAGCAGATTAAAACAATTAAAAATAAAATATAGACCTATTACTCATGAGGAAATATCAAGATGGACAGAAGGAGATATAAAACTACTAAATAAGTTAGTAAAGGAAGGTTATGACTATAAAACAATACAACAAAAACTTCCTAATAAAACTGCTGGAGCTATACGAAATAAGCTTTATCGTATATATGGGACAGGAGATTTAGATAAAATAAAGGGTAAAAAAGAGAAAACACAAGAATTTAAAAGTAGCAATAAAAAATGGACAGAAGAGGAGAAGCAAATTGTAAAAAGTATGACATTAGAAGGTTTGAGTATAAGAGAAATAAAAAAATACTTACCAAACAGAAGTAAAGAAGCAATAAGGAAACAAATATATAGAATGAATACAGAAGGGGGAAAAAATAATGAATAGTGTAGTATTAGTCGGAAGATTAACAAAGGACCCAGAGCTAAGATATATGCCTGGAACTGGAACTGCAGTTGCGACATTTACAATTGCAATAGATAGAGATTATAAGAAAAAAGACGGTACAAAAGAAACAGATTTTATACCTATAGAAGTAATAGGAAAAGCAGCTGAGTTTTGTGCTAATTACATAACAAAAGGAAGATTAGTTGCAATTCAAGGAAGAATTAAAGTAGATAGATATCAAACTCAAGCAGGGGAAAATAGAAGTTTTACAAAAGTTAGCTCAGGAAGTGTACAAGCTTTAGACTATAAAAATACTAACCAACAAGAAGATATAAATCCAAGTTTTGAACCAACACCAGGATTAGATCCAAATGGATTTCAAGCTATAGATGATGATGACATACCCTTTTGATGCTTCTATATTTGAAAATAAGCTTAGAGGATTTAGAGATAGTAAAGGAAATATAACAAATATAGTAGGAAAGGTAGAAGATTTTGATAGTAAAGAATCATTCTTTAAATTCTTAGTAGAAAATAATATAACTATTAAGAAAGAACAAATAAGAGAAGCTTATATAAGATATTACAGTATATTACCGAAGAAAGCTAAAACAGCAGAGTATATATCCGAAAATGAAGGATATACATTTTGCAAACAAGGTAGGGGAGCAAGTAAAGTTTATACTGTAGAAGTTTAGAAAGGAAAGATATACCTTTAATTAAAAAGATATTTATAAATATAGGGGGAAAAGAAATGAATATAAATTTAAACAATAAAGAAATAAAAACTTTAATATCTTGTATGAAAGAAGCAACAAATAAATCTATAGAAATACTAGAAAGTAATAAAAATGCAGATTTAGAATTTGAAAATAATAAGTTAGAGCTTTTTGGGAAAATATTAGATGAATTAGGAATAACAAATAGTGAAAATGAATCTGAGGTAGAACTAGAAAAACTAAGAGAAGAATCAAAAGTATGTGAAAGATGTGGATTAACAAAAAAAGATAAAATAGATATTAGATATTACAGCTATGCAAAACAAACATTATGTGACTGTTGTGTAGATATATTTAATGGCAATTCATGGGGATATAATAAGTTAAAAGAATTATTTGGAGCTGAACAAGCTAAGAAAATGCTAACAGCAGGATTTAACGAAGTACCATTTGGATTTAAAATTTCTACAGCACTTCCACCGTTTTTAGGAGAAGAAAATAATTTAAAAAATATAATACAAATAGCTAATGAGCTAAATAGTAAATTATATGATAAATAATATAAAATTTGAAAATGAAATCAGTTAAGTATGAGCAATTAAGTTTTTTAAAGGAGGAAGATTAATGGAATGTAAAATTAAATGTAAAAACTTTGAAAAAGAAGATGATAAGGGAAATTGTAAAAATTTTATAGGCTATAGCATTATAGGAAGAGCTGATGGGAAAGAGTTTGTATTAAAAGAGAGTTGTAAAAATAGATGTAAATATATTGATAATAAACTTGAAAAATTAGAAGGACTAAAGAGGGGATGATACGATTTGCTATTAAGCAAAGTAAATGAAATTGTAAATAGAGCAAAGAAAATAATGGAAGCTAAGGGGCTAAGTCCTCTAGCTTCTGTAATAGAAGCAATAGAAGAAGTAGAAAAAGAATTGGAGGAAAAATAATGGAAGAAAAAATAAAACAAGCACTCAAAATAATCAAAGAAGAGTGTGCAAGATGTACATCTACACAATGTGAAAGCGAGTGTATAATATACAAATTATTAGGAGATTGTATAGCAGTTAACACAGTGCCAGATATGTGGGAAGTATAAAAGTACATTAATTGGGGGAAAGATTATGGCAGATAAGAAGAGTAAAAAACTAGATAAACAGTTTAAAAAAGCAGAAAGAAAGCTTTACGATTATACAGGACTAAAAGCTGATGTAGAATGTCTTGAATATGAACTAGAGATATCAAAACAAGAATATGAAGGATGTAAAGCTATTACATATTCTTCTGAAACTACAGGAATAACAAATAATATAACTGATACGGTATATGAAGAATTAATAAGAAGAGAAAAAGATATATTAGATAAAACAAAGAAAATAAATAAGAAAAAAATACAAATAAAAAGAGTAGAAGCTGCAATGAGTTTATTAGATGAAACAGAAAAAAAGATTGTAGAAGCTAGATATTTTAGCAATGATAGGAGAAAAAATAATTGGAATCACATAGCTAAAATGACTGGTTACTGCGATAGACAGTGTGTAAACATAAGAGATGGCTTGATAGAAAAAATAAAAAATAGATTATAATATAGAATGAAAAAGTTCGGAAGTATTTCAGAAAAATTTCAGAAAAATTTCAGAAACAATATGTTACTATTATATTGTAAAAAAATATATAAATTCCCTACATTAAATAGTAATATAGGTCTAGAGAAGCTGATGTACTTTAAATAGAGTGCATCAGCTTTTCACATTCAAGGAGTTGGAATGAAATGGGAAAAAAGTATATAGAGATATAAATGAGGTTATAGAAGCTACAATAGAAGTTCCGAAGAAGTATTGGGAACTGGAAGAGTTGATGCGAGATAAACCTAACTTTGATAAATCTCCAGGAGCAAGAAAGATATATCAGAGAAAAGAATATGTTATATATCAGGTAAAGCATGGATATATAGTACATAATACTAAGAAACACTTTGAAGAAGGACATACACATATACATAACTATAACAAAGCTAAAAGTATAATAGATTTAGCTGTAAGAAAGAAGATGCCCAATACACCAAGAAAGTGGGAGATAGAATATCTATTAAGAATAGCTAAAGATGAAAAATATAAAGAAGAATTAAGAAGCTTATTAGAACAATAATTTAAACAAGGATCTTATTAATATAAGGTCCTTTATTATTTAGGAGGAAAGATAAATGGACTAAATAGCCAAGTATATAATAAGAAACATATATGTAGATGTAGGAGTACTATATAGCAATGAAAAGTAAAGATTTAGAAAAATGGATAAATGAACTGATAGAGAAAGATGAACTTTGGAAGTTCTATAAATCAAAAGAATTCAGACATCTTAAAGAAGAAGTATTAAGAGAGCAGCATTATGAATGTCAAGAGTGTAAGAAGCTTGGTAAGATAACTAAAGCTGATACAGTCCATCATATTCAACATGTTAGAAAGTATCCAGAGCTAGCATTATCTAAGTACTATACATATGAAGGCAAGCAATATATAAACTTAATAGCAGTATGTAAATCATGCCATAATAAATTGCATCCAGAAAAAAGTGCAATAAAGAAACCGAAGTTAATTATAGTTACAGGATTACCTGGAGCAGGGAAAACAACGTACGTTAAGAAAAGATTAAGGAACGGTTTAGTCTATGACTTAGATTATATAGTAGATGCTATAACATATAGTAATCCTAGTTTAGAAGCAATAACAGTTGCAAATAGATTACTAATAAAATTTATAGAGGAAGCTATGAAGCTAAAGAATATAAACATATATGTTATTAGGTCAAGCCCAAATGAAAATGAAAGAGAACTATTTGATAGATATCAAGCTAAGTATGTAGAGATAGAAGAGGATATACAAGTATGTAAGAGTAGACGAACTATTAGTGATGAAGAATTTACAAGGATAGTATATAAACATAAGCAATATCTAGCAAGTAAAGAAAAAAACGAAGATAAATATAAAGAACGATGGTAAAATACCCCCCACTCCCCTATATGGGGTAAATTTTCTGGGGGACGTTTCAACGGAGGGGGGAGTAGACAAACGAAAAAAAACTCCCTAAATGAAAATTTAAATAAAAATAAGGAGGTGAGAATATGGTGAGGCCAAGAGAACCAATAAAATTGATTCAAGCAAAAGGTAAAAAACATCTTACAAAAGACGAAATTGAAAAAAGAACAAATGAAGAATTATATGTAAATTTAAAAAACATACAACCACCAACTTATTTAACAGCTGCAGAAAAAAAGATATTTGAACAAATATCAGAAAAACTTTTATCAGTAGGAATAATGACAGAATTAGATGAAGATTGTTTAGCACGATATATAATAGCAAGAAGATTATATATTGAATATACAAAGACATTAACAACAATGATAAAAAAACATAAAAAAGAGGAAGAACAAATTGACATTGATGATATAAATAAAATGCAAAATATGCAAGATAAAGTATTTAAGCAATGCCAAAGTAGCGCTAGAGACTTAGGATTAACGATAAGTAGTAGATGTAAGTTGATAGTACCTAAGTTAGAAGAAGATGATGACGATGAATTATAACAAATATATACAAGAATATTTAGATATTGTAGATAATGATATAATTCCTGTTTGTAAAGAACAAAAGTTATTATCAAAATTCATAAAAAAAATATTTGAGACAGAAAATCTAATTATAGATGATGAAAAAGTAGAAAAATATTTTTCATATCAAAAATATTTCCCCTTTGATTTATTCCCATGGGAAAAATTTTGCTTTGTATTACATAATTGCGTGTTTAAAGAAAATGGATTACCAAGATTTCCAGATTTGTTTATTTTAGTTGGCCGTGGCTCAGGTAAAAATGCATATTTAGGATATGAAGATTTTTGTTTGATTACTCCAACTAATGGAATAAAAAACTATGATATAGATATTTCTGCTAATAGTGAGGACCAAGCTAAAACAACTTTTATGGATATTTATAATATATTAGAAGATCCAAAACATACAAAAAAAATGAAAAAACATTTCTACTGGAATAAAGAAGAAATTATAAATCTTAAGACTAAAAGTAGAATTAAATTTAGAACTAATAATCCAAAAGGAAAAGACGGTTTAAGAAGTGGTAAGGTTGATTTTGATGAAATACATGCATACCAAAACTGGGAGAATATAAATGTATTTACAACAGGTTTAGGGAAAAAAGACCACCCACGAAGAACATATATAACAACTAATGGAGATGTAAGAGATGGACCATTAGATAATCTCTTAGAAAAAGCAATGTTAATCCTAAATGGAGAAATTGAAGATAATGGATTTTTACCTTTTATTTGTCGCTTAGATGATGAAGAAGAGGTACACGATTATAATAATTGGGCAAAAGCTAACCCAAGTTTACCTTATAGACCATCCCTAATGGAACAAATGAAAAAAGAATATGAGGACTATAAGATAAACCCTTATGTAAATAGTGCATTTATGACTAAAAGAATGAATATTCCAAAGGGAAGTAAAGATATAGAAGTTACTTCTTGGGAAAATATATTAGCAACAAATAAAGAAATACCAGATTTAGAAGGTGCAAGTTGTACTATAGGATTTGACTATACTAAAGTCAATGACTTTTTAACAGTAGGATTATTGTTCCTTAAAGGTGGAGTTTATTATTGGATTAGCCATAGTTGGTTTTGTATTAATTCAAGAGATAAAGATAGAATAAAAGCACCTTTAGAAGAATGGCAAGAGAAAGGATTATTGACTATAGTCAATGATATTGAAATTAATCCAGATATTCCTTGTGAATGGGTACAAGAACAGTTGATAAAATATAATTGTATAAAAACTGGAATAGATAATTTTAGATTAGCATTACTATCTAAATCATTAAAAAAAATTGGAATAGATACATCTGATAAAGAACAGGTAAAAATAATTAGACCAAGTGATATTATGAAGATTGTACCAGTGATAGATAGTTTATTTAATAACCATCAAATTATATGGGGAGATAATCCTCTAATGAGGTGGTTTACAAATAATACAAAGTTAACTAGTAAAACTTTAGGAAACTATGTATATGACAAGATAGAACCTAAAAGTAGAAAAACAGATGGATTTATGGCTTTTGTACATGCAATGATTGCTGCACAAGATACATTAGAAGATGAGGATAATTCAGAATTATTCTTTATGCCACCATTAGTATTTTAAAAGGAGGTGAGAAAATTGTGAGTATAAAAACATGGTTTATGGACTTCTTGGGGAATGCTAAAAATAATAAAGGTGAAATAATAGAAAGTGTAATAGAAGAAAAAATACAGGAAGTATATTATAAAGAATTAGCAATACAAACTGCAATAACCTTAATAGCAAATGCAATAGCAAAATGTGAAATTAAAGTATATGAAAATAATCAAGAAGTTAAAAATAAAGATTATTACGCTTTTAATATATCACCAAATGCTAATGAAAATAGTAGCCAACTATGGCATAAAGCTATAGAAAAAATGATATATGATGTCAATGGAAGTATAATTGTTGAAATAGACAATAAATTATATTGCGCTGATAGCTATGTTCCAGAAGAATATCCAATTTTGGGGAATTTATACAAAGGTGTTGTAATAGGAAATTTGCAATTGAAAAAAACTTTTAAAAGTAATGAAGTATTAAGATTGCAACTTAATAATACTCATATAAAAAAATTAATTGATGGATTATATGAACAATACGGAGAACTACTTTCTTATGCAGCTAAAAGTTATAAAAAATCAAATGGAAGTAAATTTAAGTTAATTTTAGAAAATTTAAAAGCTGGAGATCCTAGTTTTCAAAAACTTTATGAAGAAGTAATCTCAAAACAATTAAAGACTTTTATGGAAAATGAGAATGCTGTATATCTTCAATTTAAAGGATACGACCTCCAAGATGTATCACCTAAAACAAATAAAGATAGTTCAGACTTTAGAAATCTTAGAAAAGAAATGTTTGAAATAGTAGCTCAAGCCTTTCAGATACCTGTATCACTTATGTTGGGTAATATTACAAATATGAATGAAATAGTAAAAGTATTTCTTACATTTTGTATAGATCCAATAGCAGATATGATATCGGAAGAACTAACACGAAAAACTTCAGGAGATTATTATGGCTGGGCAAAAGGTAATTATGTAAAAGTAGATACATCAACTATTAATCACATAGATATATTAGATGTTGCTGAAAAGGCAGACAAGCTTATTGCATCTGGAACATGTTGCATAGACGAAGTTAGAGGAATTATAGGATTTGATAAGCTTAATACTGAATTTAGTCAACAACATTTTATTACTAAAAACTATGACACAGTAGAAAACAGATTAATAGGTGATGTTAAAAATAATAATGGAGGGGGTGAAGAAAGATGAAACATCCAAAACTTAAATATAGATTTAATCAATTAGCAGGAACAAACAAACATCAATTATACATATATGATGAAGTAACAGAATATGGCACTTTTAACTGGAATACTTGGGAGTATGAAGAAAGTGAAACATCTGCAAATTATTTCAGAGAACAATTAGATAAAATACCTGATACAGATGAAATAGAATTATTTGTTAACTCTTATGGTGGTAGCGTCAAAGAAGGAATAGCAATTTACAATATGCTAAAAAGAAAAAAATGCAAAAAGTGTTGCTTTGTAGATGGTTTTGCTTATTCAGTTGCAAGTATAATTTGTTTAGCATGTGACAAAATTATAATGGGACTTGGAACATCTATGATGATACATGATATGTGGGTAAGATGTGAAGGAAATGCGAAAGAACTTAGAAAACAAGCTGATGATTTAGATACATTAATGGAATCTAATAGAAAAATATATTTGGAAAGAGCTAAAAATCTAACAGAAGAGCAACTAATAGAAATGATGGAGAAAGAAACAATTTTAACTCCTGAACAATGCTTAGAGTATGGATTTTGTGATGAAATCTCAAATGAAAAACAAGCAGATGAAAAGCAATTACTAGAAGCTGAAAAGAATAACTTGTTACAGATGAAAAATGATTTATTTATGCAAAAATCATTAAGACAAGAGATGCTAGATTTTGTTATGTTAGCAAACCAACATCCACAAACAAGTGAACCACAATCAATGCAAGAACTGGAAGAACATACTAAGTGTTCTTTTTTTAATACTTATAAAGAAAAATTAAATAGAAAAGGAGGCCAACAATAATGGCAATATTAAACAAAGATATAAAATTCAAAGAAGAAATAACTAAATTCTTAGAAGCTGAAGATAAAGATCAAGCAGTAACGATACTTAATGATGCATTAGAAGCAAAAATGCAAAAAATAAAAGAAGATGCTTTAGAATATCAACAAACTCAAGATAAATCCATATTAGCGGATAGAGGTTATAGACAACTTACTACTGCTGAAGAAAAATGGTATAAAGGGTTTATAGAAGCATCTAGAAGTCCAAGACCAGAACAATCATTTGCAAACTTTATAAAATCTCCTGAAGGAATAATGCCAGAAACTGTTATAACAGATGTATACAAAGACTTATTAGAAGAACATCCATTATTAACAAAAATAAATTTTGTAAATGCTAAATATATGACAAAATGGATATTAAATGATCACACTATAGATACAGCTGTATGGGGCAAATTAAATACTGCAATAACTAAAGAATTAACTTCTGCATTTAAAGAAGTAGATATAACTCAAAATAAATTATCGGCATTTGCATCTGTGCCTAATGATATGTTAGATTTAGGGCCAACATTTATAGATGCATATGTTAGAACTATAATGAAAGATGCTATAGCATGTGGACTTGAAAAGGCCATTGTTTCAGGAAATGGGTTAGACTGTCCTGTAGGTTTAGATAGAGATATACATAAAGGAGTATCATACTCTACTAGTACTGGATATCCTCAAAAATCTGCTATAAAAATAACAGATTTTTCACCTAAAACTTATGGTAATTTAATTTCAAAAATGGCTAAAACAGAAGAATATACAGATGATAATAGTAAAAAACATGGTGGAAGAACTAGAAAATTCGGTTCTGTTTTAATGATAGTAAACCAAGTGGATTACTTAACTAAAATAATGCCTGCTACAACTCTATTAAATACAAATGGAGCATATGTAAAAGATGTATTCCCATTCCCTACAGAAGTAGTAATATCAAATGAAGTAGAAACAGGTAAAGCTATAGTATGCTTACCTAATGAGTATTTTATGGCTATGGGTGGAGCAAAAGAAGGAGTTATAGAATACTCTAAAGATTTCCAATTCTTAGATGATGCAACTACTTACAAAATAAAAACTTACGGTAACGGAAAATGTACAGATAATACTTGCTCTTTATTACTTGATATATCTGGATTAGAAGAAGCAGTAATATACACAAAAGTAAAAGGCACTGTAGCAACTAAGGAACAAGCATAATAATAAAAGAAAGACTAGTCTATGACTGGTCTTTTCTTTTTTTTAGAAAGGAGAAGTCATGGATAAATTATTACAAGAAGTAAAAGATCATCTAAATATAACATGGGATGAAGAAGAAACAAATAGAAAAATAGAACGAATAATTAAAGATGCAATAGCAACACTTAATTGGAAGTTAGGAGCAGAAATAGATTATTCAGAAGAAGAAGGGCAAGAGCATAATCTACTATTAGACTATTGTCTATATGCTTATAATCAATGCACAAATGAATTTGATAATAATTATTTCAATGAAATAATGCAAATTAGACAAAAATATGAGGTAATTCAGTATGAACGAAGTAAGTAGATATAATGATGGCTTTATAAGAGTTTATGAGGAGATACCTAGAAAAGTTAATTTTGGAGCTAAGGAAAATACTAACTCTAAAGAAAATCTTAAATTTATTGTTAAACTTGCATATGAAGAATGTAGCAAAAGACAGCAGGACCTAGAATTTGCAGAGGCAAGTTCTAGGACTTTAAATTTAAAAGTTAAGACTAGGTTTTATAGTGGATTAAAAAATAATTATAAAGTAGTGATAGAAAATACATTGTATGACATTGTTTATATAGATGAAGATAGAAAAAATAGAGAACTATATTTTTATTTAGAAGAGGTGATGACTATTGAGTAAATTAGTTGGAACACTTGGAAAAATAGAAGAAGCATTAGCAAGTTTTAAGCTACCAGTATGGTATGGAAAGACTTTTTGTAAATCAGATGATAAATGGAATTATTTCGTTTTTAATAAAAAACAATTTAATAGAAGTGGGAAAAGTAAAATAGATTTTAATTATGACTATCAAGTACATATTATAATGGAAAATTATATAGAGGAAGGATTTGAACAAAAGGTCATAAAAAAAATAAAAGAAAATACAAATTTAAAACTTATAGATCAACCAATGCAGTTTAATTACGTTAAAAAAAATAACACAAATTTAGTAGTAGAAATATTAACACTAGAATTCACAAAAACTTTTAAAGGATGTGATATAAATGGCTAGTGTTGAGTTTAGTATTAAGGATGAAGATATAAATAAAATAAATGAAGCAATAACAAATTTTGAAGGCAATGCTGAAAGAGTTATAAATGATTATTTAGGGACACAAGCAAAAGAAAAGTTTATACAATCTATAACTAACTTAATTCCGGTATCACGTGTAAATAAAAGAAGACATGCCAAAAATAGCAACCCACTTGATGGAAAAATTAGAAACAACTTAACATTATGGATTCATACAAAACCAAAGTTTAACTATTTATATTTTCCACAAAATGCAGAAGGAACTTCAAAGGGAAAAATACCAAATGATTTTATGGAAAGAGGTATAGACGCAGAATATGACAATGTTGTAAATGGAATATTAGAAAAATTACAAAATGGATTGGAGGGAATGTAATGACTAAATTAATAACCGTATTTTCTGAGTATGAGATAAAAAATAGTGCAATTAAAATTAATAATGGCACAGATACAGGATTTAAAAAAGTTGGATGCGTGGGGAAAATAGAAGAAACTCTTGATTGTATAACAGTTACGAAAAAGTGTGAAGGAGTAGTAAAAAAAACAGTTACAAGAGGAGCTGGAACAGGAGAATCTAAGATAAGCTTACATATGAACTATAATTTATACACACAAATATTTGGAATGGATGATAAAAATTTATTAGATGGAGTATATGGTTATGGTACTAATAGCAGACATAGAGAGTTTACATATGTAGGTGAAGTTATGGATGAAGATGGAAATATAAAATATAAAGCTTATCCTAAATGTGCAGTTAAAACTGGACCATCTAACACAATAGAAAATGGTGGAGAAGAAGTACAAGAAATAGAAGTTACTTTCTCACTTTATCCAGATGATTATGGATATTGTGAATATGAAGCACCTGCAATAGAATTAGATGATACAACAAAAGGAAAATGGATGACAGAATTTACTCCTGAGTTATTAAGAAAGACAACATCACAATCACAATCAGAGGGTACAGTATAGGAGGATAAAATGAATATAGTATTAGAAAATGGAGAAAAAATAAACCTAACACTAAATTTCGGAAGATTATTACAATTAAAAAAAGAAAATAAGCCTATATATGAAAAGTACAATAAAGTTTTAGCAAACGGGGCAAAAGATGTAATTGAAGATACAATTATAGTTATATATACTGCATATTTATGTGGTATCTTAGAAAAAGACAAAGTATTAAAAGACAATATATTAAGTTTTGAGCAATTTGCAGAAGCACTTCCTCCAAATTTTGTAGAAATAAATAATATATGTCAAGAATTAATAACACCAAAAAAAAAGATGGATTTAGAAAGCCGTTCATAAAGAATACTGGAAAAATAAAAGGATCAAAAATTAAAATACCTAAATTTGTTTTAGAGGACGTAGAAGATTATTATGCTTACTACGTCCTTTGTTTAGGTATATCTGAAGATTTATTTTGGAATGCCGATTATTCATTTTTATTGTCGGTAGTCGAAAATAAATGTGCTTATGAAAATTATATTAATTATATAAAAATAATAGATTTAGAAAGGAGGTAGAATATGGCTAGACAAAATCAAGCAAAAATAGAATTTAAAGCTGTAACATCAGAATTCACTAATGGAATAAGAGGAGTAAATAGTTCATTAAAAACAATGCAAAATGAACTAAAATTAAATTCAGCACAATTAAAAGGCAATGGAGAAGATGCAAGTTTACTAACACAAAGACAACAAATATTACAGAGACAATATGATGCAACTACACAAAAGATAGAATTAACACAAAGGTCATTAGAGGAAGCAAAAAGATTGCTCGGAGAAAACTCAACAGAATATAGAAATTTAGAGAATTCTTTATTAAGAGCTAGAACAGCTCAACAGAATATTCAAAATGAGTTAAATCAGACATCAAGAAGATTAGAAGATCTAGAAAATTCAGCTAATGATGCTGAACAGGATGTTGAAAGTTTATCTCGTGAATTAAATGATTTAGGAGATTCAGCGAGCAATTCAGAAGGTGGATTTACAACATTAAAAGGAGCAATATCTACATTTGCTGGAAATGTACTAACTAGTGCAGTATCAAAGATTGGGGAATTATCATCGAAACTTTTAGAACTAAATGAAGAAACAAAAGAATTTAGAATGAATATAGCTAAGTTAGATGGTTCTACATCTCAATATGGTTATTCTACTGAATTTACTAATAAGAAAATGAAAGAACTTTATGGATACTTTCAAGATGACCAAGTTGCAGTAAATACAATAAGTAACTTACAAGGTATGGGACTTACAGAAAAGGAGTTAAATAATACTTTAAGTGCTAGTATAGCTGTATGGACTGCATATGGAGATTCTATACCAATTGAAGGATTAACAGAAAGTGTAAATGAAACAGCACAAGTTGGAAAAGTCACTGGGAGTTTAGCGGATGCATTAAACTGGGCAGGTATTTCAGAAGATGACTTTAATAAAAGATTAGAAAAGTGCAATTCAACTAAAGAAAGAGCACAATTAATTACAGATACACTAAATGGTGCATATGGGAAAAGTAAAGAAACATATGATAAAAATACAGAGTCTCTAAGAAAAAATAATGAAGCTAATTATGAGTTAATAGATGCACAAGCTAGATTAGGTGAAGCAATAGAACCAGTAGATACAGCAATTACAAATTTAAAAGCAAGTGCTTTAGAAGCTATTGAGCCAGTTATAAAACAAGTTGCAAATGGAATAAATGGACTAATAAAGGCTTTTAATGGATTACCACAAGAAGCTAAAACAACAATAGTAGCTGTTACTGCCATTGCAACTGGGATAGTAGTATTAATTGGAGTTGCAGGAGCTATATCTTCAGCATGGGGTGTTATAACAGGTATATTTAGTGCAGGAATAAATGTATTTGCAGGAGCAATAGCTGCAATATCACCGCCTATATTAATAGCAGTAGGGGTAATAGGTGCATTAATAGCAATAGGGATAGCATTATACAAAAATTGGGATACTATAAAAGTAAAAGCCACGGAAATATGGAATAATATATCAAATACAGTTTCTAATGCATGGAATGGAATAAAAACAAAAGCTACGGAAATATGGACAGGTATAAAAAATGTAATTGTAAATATTTGGGAAGGTATAAAAACCGTTTTCAGCACGGTGTTAGAAGTAGTAAAAGTATGTATTACAACATACTTTAATTTTTATAAAACAATTATAAATACGGCTTTAAATGTTATAAAAACAGTTGTAACAAGTATTTGGAATGGAATAAAGACGGTATTTACAACAGTATTAAATGGTATAAAAACAATAATTACTATGCAATTTAATGCTTATAAGACTGCTATATCAAATATTATAAATGCAACAAAGGGAGTTATAACAAAAGTATGGAATGGCATAAAGAGTGTTATAAGTACTGTATGTAGTGGCATTACTAATATTGTTTCCAATAAATTTAATAGCATAAAAAATACTATAAGTAATATTATGAATGGAGCAAAAAATATAGTATCTAATGCATTAAATAAGATAAAAGGATTTTTTAGCAATTGTCATTTGAGTTTGCCTAAAATTAAAGTTCCGTCTTTTAGCATAACAGGAAAGCTAAGCATAAACCCACCAAGTGTACCTCATATAGGTGTTACTTGGAAATATTTAGCTAAAGGTGGTATATTAACAAATCCAACATTATTTGGAATGAGTGGCAATACTGGATTAATTGGTGGAGAAAAAGGGCATGAAGCAGTTCTTCCGTTAGATAATTTTTACAGTTATTTAGATAGTAAATTAAAAGAAATAAATAATACAAAGGAAATAAATTATGACAAAATGACAGATAGTTTTATATCAGCTTTAGAAAAATTAAATTTACAAGTCAATATGGATGCTAAAAAAGTAGGACAATTAACTTCAAAACATGTAGAAGAAGATATAAATGCCCGAAAAAATCAACTAAATAGATTGAGAGGAATATAAAATGTATTTTGATAAGTATAAAGATGTAACTTATAATGGTATTTTTTTATCTGAAGTATGTGAGATACAAGATATAAAAATACCTTTTTTATCTTCTAGAGAAATTGAAAAATTAGATATAGCAAGTATTGACGGAGAAAGATATAACGGATTTAAAACTAATAGTTATAAAATAGAAATAGAAATATTGATAGATTGTGATACAGAATTTGAATACAATCAAAAAATAAATGAATTAAGAAGTATTTTTGATGTAGAAGGGCTTAAAGAATTTTCATTAGGAAATGGAAAATTTATATTAGCAATGATAGAAGATCAAATTGATGCACCTGAAAAACTTGGATTATATTCATGTGAATTAGTTATAAATTTATATTGTCCTGTTCCTTATTTTTTTTCAAAAGAAAGTAAAATGTTTCAAAGTGAAAATGGAATTATAAACATAACGAATAATGGTAATAGACCAGTACCACCATTTATAAGTATTGGATTTAGTAAAGATACATATTTTTGTCAATTAGAATTAGAATCAACTGGTGAAAAAATATTAATTGGGAAATACCCTATATTAGGTATACCTGTAAAAGCTGCTACTACAGAAATACTATACGAGGATTGTAAAACAATGACTAATTGGGTACAAAGTAGTGCAACTATAAATCCAGATAGAAGTATAGATGGAACTATGGCTATTACAGATGAAGGAGAAGGGATAAGATTATCAACACTAGGGAATACAACAACAAAATGGAGAGGGGCTTTATATAGAATAAACTTAGAAGAAACATTACAAGAATTTAAAGTAGAAGCATTTTTTACACATAAAAGTACAGGGATAAATGGAGATCCTACAGTAAAAAATACTGATACGCAGACTATTATCTCTGGAAATAAAACAACTTATTATAAAGTTACTGTATCAAGTTTAAATGTTAGGAGTGGACCAAGTACTAAATATAAAAAGTTAGGAGCACTTCAAAAAGGATATAAAATATATAATGGAATAAAATCTAACGGATGGGTAAGTTTTACATACAATGGGAAAACAGGATATTGCAGTGCTAATTATCTTACTTTAGTAGTAGAAGATTCAACAGTAACAACTACTACTAAAAATATGGTAACTAAAATGAATACACCTTTAAGAAGTGGACCTTCTATGACATCACAAATAATTAAGACAGTAGGCACCGGAAAAGTTTTAAGAGTGATTACAAGCAAAGAATATACTGATGTAGATAGTCAAGGTATAACTAGATATTACTATAAGTTAGACAAAGAATTTGATGGAATAATGGGTTATGTATGTAAAGCTAATTTAGTTGAAGCAGGAAACGTTACATTTTCATATGATGAAAAAGAAACAGAAGTTACAGCTGATGACAAAACAGGAACTATAGAATTATATTTATTTTCAACAAATGGAGTAAAAATAGGTAAATTAGAATTATCAGACCAAAGTGAATACTTTGAGTATACATCACCTAAAGTATATGTGGGTGAAAAATGTATACTTGAAGATGATAAAACATTACCAGAACCTAAAAAGGAATATAAAGTAACAGAAAATGATGGTAAAACATCTATTTCTATAAGTAATTACCTATCTGGAGCATGGGGCGATTGGAATGATTTCTTCGGGAAATTATCTATAAAAAGAGAAAAAATAAATAATGAATTTGTTTGGAGTGCTGAGGTAATAAAGATAAATGACGGAAATATTATAAAAACAAAATCAGTTAACAGTATAAAATCAAATTCTTTTCCAGATGAAGGTTTAGGATATATATGCCTATATATAGGTACAATGGCAGATTCTATGGAAAAATGTAGCGATATGTCTATGAAATGGCTTAAAGTAGATAGTATTAATCCTATATCAGATGAAGATGAAAATGATATAACTTATTTTAAAGAAGGTGACATACTAGATGTTGACTTAGAAAATCATTGCGCTTATTTAAATCATCAAAGTTGCGATAATTTAGTTGATATTGGTAGTCGATTTTTTATGTGTAAAAATGGTGAAGAAAAAATAAAAGTAATAAGCAATGATAAAGATACAGTAGCAAGTGCAGTTATAAGAGAAAAATGGATAGGAGGTATATAAATGATTACGGAATTATATATTCTCGATAGAAATAAAAAAATTGTATGCATACTATCTAATCAAACAGGAGAAAAAGTATTTTATGACTATACATATACTTCATATTTAGAAACAGGAGCAGAAATATTTAATTTTTCAGTTATATTAAATAATGATATTGAAAAGTATATTAAAAATATGAACTATGTACTTTTCAAAAGAAAAGATAAAATAAAGATGTTTCAAATAAAAGAATATAGCGATGATGAAATTATAAATTCTACAGTAAGAACAGTAAAATCGGAGTTTATAGGATTAGAATTATATGAGGATTCGGTTAGAGAAAGCATAATAGAAGGTAATATAAGAAAAGTATTAGAGACCATATTACAAGATACATCTTATGAAATAGGATATATAAGTCCTAAATTAGATGACGTTATAGGAACTATAGAGATAGAAAAACCTACTCCAATTTATAGTGCTATACAACAATGTATACCTATATTTAAAAACATAGAAATAGAATTTGATTTTGAATTAATTAATAGCATAAATGGAAAATATAGAAAGATAATAAATATATATGCAGATGGAGAACGTGGAAGAAAAACTTATAAAAGATTTGATTATGATTTTAATACATATGGAAGTAGTAGAGATGGAGATGCTATAGAATTTTGTTCAGGATTAATTCCTGTAGGCTCAAATGGAATTGGAATAAAAGAAATTGAATGGTATAAAGCAAATGGATTTCCTTTAGATAAACCTTTAGGACAAGATTTTATAGTTGATCCAGAAGCACATGATATGTTTAGTAATGAAGGAAAATATATTTTAAAACCTTATGAAACTAATGATAGTAATCCCTCTGAATTAATTTGGAATGCTTATTATAAATTACAAGAATTAAAGAAAGAAAAATATACATATGATATACCTATATATCTTACTGAAGAAGAATATGACGATATTGAAATAGGCGATACAGTATATATTGTAAATGATAAATTTTATCCTTCTATTCAATTAGAAGCTAGAATAACAGAATTACAATTATCTGACAACAGAGAAAATAATAAAGCTATATTTGCAAATTATAAGGAAGTAAGAAGTAATATAAAAAATTTAGATAGAGACAGTATTATAAACGAAGCTATAAAGAAAATAAATGATATAGGTATAGGCAAATTAACTATAGCAGATATTCTTACTTTAAAAGAATATTTAACTAAATTAGGAATAGAAGAAAAAGAAATTGATGAAATATACAATAAATTAATAAATGAAATTAATCCTGCAATACCACAATTACCAGAAATAGCAGAAGATAGTGAAGACTATACTAAAATATATATAAATAGTACGGATGGAGGGCTTTGGATTGGTGATGAACGTATAGCGGATATTAGAAAATATAAATGTGCAACAATTACTAGTGAAGAAGGAGATGCATCTACAGATGATGATCCTAATGGAACAATACCTCCAAGTTCGCAAATAAATCAGGAATATTATGAAGCTGTACAACATTATAAAACTTTTAATTTAGGAACAAAGCAAAATACTACAACTGTAAGTAATATATTAAGTAGTAATAATAAATACAAATTAAATATAATTGTTCCTTATTGGGCAGAAAAATTTGGATTAGATAAAAACTTAGTAGTAGCTGTAATAATAGCAGAGAGTGGTGGAAATCCAAGTGCACATGGGAAAAGCTCTGGAAGTGGATATGGAGCTATGATGTGTGAACGTAGTGTATTTTTTGGTATAAAGCAAACGATAAAATTTCTAGATGGGACAACAAAAAGTTTTACTCCATCTTATTCAACTATGCAACCATATGCAGCAGGAAATATTATTTTAAATGGAGTTAGTGTAGATAAGAATATAAGCAATCAAATAATGTTTGGCTGTAATGAAATGAGAATAAATATAGAACAGTTTAGAGGAAATATATTTGCAACTTTGGTAGGATATAACTTTGGACCAGGAGGAGTATATTGGTGTATATGTAAATATGTAGCTGAAAAATATAATTATACATTTGTTAATAAAAGAAGTTTATCAGCACAAAGTAATCAAGTTAAAGCAAAATATTATGAAGAACTAGAAAGTGGAAGATGTAATTGGGGAAGTTATAGACAACAATATAAAAATACATGGGGAGCAGGTACACCCACAAACATAGAATTATATTTACAATGGTATAAATCAGAAAATGGACAATTACCATATTATATTGATTCAAGTGGAAACAAAATGGGATATGGAGTAGGCAAGATAAAAACAGAAGTTAAAAATAATATAGTAACAACAACTAATATAACAAGCAATGTATCTACTGTATCACAAAAAAAAAGTGGTAGTGAGATAAGAGAAATAATTGTAGATACAGCAAAAGCTATATGTAAGCAACATACTGACAAGTTAGCAACATACGACCAAACATATAGAACAGTAAATTTTAGAAAACCTAGAAAACATCCTGGAACATTCTATGGACTAAGCAATCCTATTTGTTATGACTGTTCATCGCTTGTTTCATGTGCATATTTAGAAGCAGGATTAGAAAGTGCTTATTCGGCTAGTTGCTATTATGGAACATTAGTAGCTAATACAACTAAAAAAGATGGATATGTAATGTTTAAAATAACAAAAGAAACAATTGAAAATATGTTACCAGGGGACATAATAATGATGTGTAATAAACAATGTCCAACTACTTTTACAAGAGCTGAAGCTATAAAAGTAGGCTTTACACATCATACACTTATTTATTGCGGGAAAGAAAATGGAACGCATATGGTTGCCCATGCTAGACAGTGGGCTTACTGGCCTAATGCAATTCGTTATATGGCAGTTTATTCAGATATTTATAAGTATGGATTTTGTTTACGTCCATATGATTTAGTAGAAGCTGATAAAATAACAAATAATAATAATAGTGGTGGAAGTGCAGGTTCTGAAGGATTAGATACTGGAAGTAAAAGTGATATTGGAGATTCTATAGTAGAAGAGATGAATGAAGTTACTTTAAAAGGAGTTGTAGGAGCTATACCTAGTGACTATTATAATGATGAAACTTTAATAAAAGTTGTTGAAAAAAATAATAGTTACGATTATTTAGATTATCCTTCTACTGTACCATATATTTATACTCATTTTGGAATAAATGATCTTACTAATAAAGGAGTACAAGAATATAAAGATTTAATATTAGCTTTAAAATCTTCATATATAAATACTCCTATTTTTATTGCAAGTGAACTTAAAGTAAATAGTAGTTATACAGAATATCAAACTGTAAATGATAATATAGATTTATTTAATGCACAAATGCAAAATTTTGCTAATACAGAAGAAAATATTATTTATTTAGATATAAATGAAGGTCTTACTTCTAATGGTATGGTAGATAGTAATTATTCAAGTGGAGGATATAGATTTGACAGTAAAGAAAATTCTCAACGATATTACAATATAGTAAAAAAACATATACTTAAAAAAGCAATAGGTGGCATATATAATCCAAATACTCCAGAAACTAAGCCGCAAGATAATCCAGAGGATGAAGATAAACAATATGAGAATGTAATTAACAATGTAAGTATAGTAATGTATCACAATAATACTTATAAGTATGATGTGGTTAAAAATATTACATTTTTATTACCAAGTGCAGTAAAAGAAAATTATTGGAGTAAATTGAAATTTCATACCAATAAAAATTCTGAACCTACTAAAGTAACACAAAGTAAAATACTATATTTAGAAGGAACTGATTGTAAAGCAGGGCAATTAATCCCAAATGCCGATACAGAATATAATATAACAGTTATGGCCTCTACTAAAGATGATAAAGTAACAGAAAAATATTATGGAGTAGTATCAGGGATTGCAAAAGGAGGAAGTTACAAAGATTTTTCAGATTTCGTAGGTAAAAGTGATATTGTAAAACTAGCAAAAACTTATTACGACAATAAAGAAAAATTTAAATATAATGCTCCAACAGCACTTAATTATTCAAATCCACAAGCTAATATAAGTAAATGGAAAGTAGATGGATTATTTAATATAGATGGTTCTACATTTGTAAAATTATTATGTATGGGATTATCTTATGATAAATCTCCTTATGGAAAAACAACAAGTAAATTAAAGAAAGATCCTAATTATGCATGGGCATTTACATTTCCAAGAACAGCAGCAGAACAAGCACAATATTGTGTTACACAAGGATGGGTAATGGGAGGAATTGATGTTACAAATTGGAGTAATGTAGAAGCTGGTGATTTGTTATTTTGGGATAGAGACGGACAAGAAAATGGAAGATATATGTCAATTTCACACGTTGCAATGGTATATGGATTTGATGAAGAAGGAGATGCACTTAGTATAGAAGTAACAAATAAAACACCTTGTATTGTAATAAAAAAAATAAAACAAAACACAGATGATAAATTATTATTTGTAGCTAGAATTAGGAAGGAGTAAATATGAGTGATATAGTAGAGAGTAAACAAAACTATGATAAAACTGCTGCATCTTTACAAAACTTAATACAGAAAATATTAGAAGCTGGTGAAATTACACAAGATGATGACAATGAATTAGTAGATTTACTTACTGAATATGATAAGCTATATAATACAATAACAAGTTCTATACAGGAGCAGAAAAATAAAACAATAAGACAAGAAATAGATGAACTAAAAAATAATAAAATAGGTGCAACAGTAGATGATTTATTAAATATTTTAACGGAAAATGGAAGAAAGACTTTTATATATAAAGATGATGATAATAACATTTTAATAGATATGAAAGCTATTCCATCACTTGTTATGTTAGTTAATAAATTTAAAATGATAGCAAGTGATGGGGAAGATGAGTCTAGTATAGTATTAACTCCTAATTTTATAGAACTATTATCAAACTCTGATATACTTTTAAAAGCTAAAAATATTAATCTAGAAGGATTGGTTACAGCTAATGGATATTTTAAAATATTAGAAGATGGAAGTATAGAAGCTGTAAACGGTAAATTTACAGATTTAGAAGTTGATGGCTTAAATGTTTCTAGAAATCTAACTGCTGATTCAATTACTGTGAGACAGTTAAATTGTGCTAACTTACCTGGAAGTATAGCATCTGATATGAATGTGACTGTTGACCCTTCTGCTACAGATGCCACTAATATATTTGCCAACAATGCAAAATTTACTTCATTACAAAATTGTATTAATAATATTCCTAAAAATCTAAATGGATATACCGTAAATATAACCGTAAATTCTATCACCTATGAGAATATAACAATCAAAGGATTTAATGGAGGTACTTTATATATATTATTTAAGGCAAATAATTTCGGATATGTATTTGGTCATAATTGTAGTTCTGAAATATTACTACAAGGCACAGGAACAACATCGCAAACACTTGTAAGCAATTATAAAACAACAGGAAATGTAAACATGAGAGAAGGCGGAGATACTTCTTACAATATAGTTCAAACTGTTCCAACTGGAGCAACATTATTACTTACAAACTTTAACTCAAATGGATGGGGATATACAACATATAACGGCAAAAGTGGATGGATGTCTACTAATACAAGTTATATGGTAAAAGAGGAAGTATATGAAACATCAGGTAATTCTACTGCTATACAACCAAGTGAATTATTAACACAAGATGGTAAAAATTATGCTGCAGTGTTTTGTAATTGCCCTTATGTAGCATTATTTGATTTAGAGGTATATGGTAAAACTGGTAACACTGCTAATTATGCAGTAGGAGGAATAAGAGGTTCTTATGTAGATTTAGAAGGTATAAAAATATGTGGAAGTGAGAATGGAGTTGCTGCAGAACGTGGAGGTCGTGTTTTCGAATCAAATACTACAGGTAAGGTTAACGGAATTGCACAAAATGCTAATTGTAGTGGTACTATTTATATACAAGATGGTACTACTATAAATGGTACTATTAGTAAAGATAATTCATCTCAAATAATTTATTCATCAAGCGGAGCTGTACAAGATACAACTAGTGATGTTGGAACAAATAACAATACTACAACTGCTACATCTACAATAACTATAACTAGTACAGGTGCAGATACTTATAGAAGTACAACTTATTATAATTATAAGCAGGATAATACCTCAAGGCAAGGTAATTATGGTTGGGGTAATTGTAACGGTTTATGGGTATTTGGCAATAAATTTACACAACTTAAAGGAAAGACAATAACTAAATTAAGTGTAACTGTAAATCGTATTCAAGGCGGTATATATGGCAATGTAACAGCAACATTGAAAATGCATAATTATGAAGCTATACCAAGTGGAATGCCTTCGTATATAGATGGATGGAATACATCAATAACTACTCCTATCAACACTACTAAAACAATTGAAATAACCGATGCGGCCGTATTAAATGCTATTAGTGCTGGAACATGTAAAGGATTCGGTGTTCAAGGACCGTATGATTCTAGTCATTATGCAGTATTTGATGGAAATTGCACAATAACAGCTACAATACAAGGTTAATTTATAAATATATATTCGTATAATTAAGTAAATTAAGGTATACGGAGGTGATAATAATGGGATGTAAGAAAGGTAAAAAGAAAGGTGGAAAAGGAGGCAGATAATTTAAATCTGTAAATTATTATATAATTCTTAGTATGATAAAGTAGGGATTAATTATGTAAAGGAGAGATGGGTAATGATTTACAAACAAAGTATTTTAACTATAAATGGAAATAATGCTAAATTAGATGAGGATATTTATCTGTTTAGACTAGATAAAAATATAGAATTATATTTCACTATAGTTAACAACAAATATAAATTCAACAAGTCAGATTTAAACAATATTATTAACCTTACAAATGCTAGCTATTTCCAAATGAGATTGTATAAAAATGCGGAAGTAAAATATACATTTGCTATACAACCAACAGATAATGGAAAAGCAATATTGACTATTACAGATGATTTAATTGATGAACCTATTGAGGTAGGAGATTATGATTTCCAAATATCATTATTAGATGCCGATAAATCTAGTATGATCTCTTTACCTATAGTTAGTAAGCAAATCCATGTATGTGAACCACTTGTAACAGATGCAAGTGAAACTGGTACTGCTGTACTAGGTTTGAGTACGTTAGAATCTGGTGAAATTGTAGATGCTTTTGATGAAGAGGGAAATTATATTAGAAAAGTTCATGTTAATGGGGAGTTAATATCTGCAGAATTATTTAATAAATGGGAGGAAGCTTTAGAAACTAACTCATCGAATATAAAAACTCTTGATTCGCAATTTAAAGATATTGCGAACTATTCTTTAGCAGTAGGTAATGATGGTTTGTTATATTTAAGTGATGGGAAAGGTACTTTATTGGGTAATGGAATAGATATAAAAAAAATGCAAGAAGTGGTAAGCAATTTAGTATCAGTTTTTACAGCTGATTTTAGTGGTGATACTCCTTTAGCAAATCAATTTTATTCATGGGAAAATAGAATTTATGGAAGCGCTATATATGATGCATTATCAAACATACAATGCATTGACAATGTTGCACATTTAACATCTGTATATGACAGTGAAAATTTAAGATGGAAAAAACAAATGATGTGTACAGGTGGATTATTTGAATCTGATAATTTTACTTGCGAATTTGAGGCGAAATTTGATGGAAAAGCAGGAAGTTGGAATAATGTTATAACATATGGAACTGGTACACATTGGACTAACGGAGTATATTCAGACGGAGTAAAATGGCCTGCTGGTGGAGAAATAGATGCGTTTGAACAAGCGGGTGGTTATTCTAATAATCCAAATTATTTTTATACTCCTACTGTACATTATGGTTCTGGAACTGGTAGCGGATATCCTGACACCCATGAAGTAAGTAAAAATTTTAATGAAAACACAATATTTACACTTAATGAGTGGCATAAATTTAAATTTAGTTTGCAAAATGGATATGTAAAAATATATATAGATGATGAATTAAAACAAGAAGGCGATTTTTCAGGTTGTATAGTTAACAATAATTATTTATGTGACTATAAACCATTTTTAAAACCTCAAGCATTTTATATAGATGGTTCTTGTGCTGATAATTCTAACACATCTAACGTTTATGATTTTGCAATTAAAAATTTTAAAATATATCAAGATGCAAATGTTGAATGTACAAATTTAGAAATATACCCTCAGATGTGGGAAAAAGGAACAGAGTTAGTATTTCCAACTGGGGTAGAATTTTTCTTAGATAAAATCTTTACGCCTTCTAACACAAGTAATAAGGCTTGTAAATGGGAATCCAGTAATCCAAATGTTGCAATGGTATGTGAGGGTTATGTAAAAACATTAACTGAGGGAACTACAACTATAAAAGCTACTTGTGGTAATGTTAGTGCAATATATATTTTAACTGTTAATAATACAAATACTAATATACCTTGTACTAAAATTAAATTAGCTAAAAACAATTTAATTGTAAAATCAGGGAAAACAATAGATTTTTCTTATTATGTATATCCAAAATTTTCAACAAATCAAGTAAATATCATATCCGTTGATGCAAATATAGCTACTGTAAGCAATACGAAAATAACAGGCATAAGTGAAGGGAATACAAGGGTATTGTTAAGTTGCGGAGAAGAATCCGAAATATTAAATGTATCAGTAGAAGCCGATAAAAGGCAACCTTATGTGGAGTATGATTTTACAGAAGCGAATAATAAAATTGGTATGTCTGAAAATGCAGAGGGATTTTCTACTACTGGTGTAATAGAAAATACAGGAAGTGATGGAGAGTTTTTAAATTTAAATCTTACTTATGGAACTTCTGTAATAAATAGTGATACAGGAGAAAAAGGCATAAGTTATTACAATGGACAAAGTAAAACTTTATCAGATGCAAAAGATTTACAGTCATATTCACATTTAATGTTATTAAAAGGGGTAAATACTTTTAACAATACGTTTAGTTTAACATTAAACGGAGATAATTCAAATATAATGCCTTCTGTAACAAGCTCGCAGAATGATGCGTGTATTAAGTATGGTTCAGCAAATGTATACACTTTCCCGTTAGATACAGATAAAACAACAACTCATGATATTGCTATATATCATGATGCTTCTAAGGCAAGTGTATTCATAGATGGTAAAAAAGTAGTATCTGATGGGAAAATAAATTATATTACAACTGCATTATCTTATTTTATAACACGAGGTAAACATAGTTACTTTGCGTGTTATCATAACTGTGAATTTTCGGATGAAGAATTAATTGCTATGACATCAGGTGAATAATATAAAATAAAAAAATAATTCTTTGTATTGAGCATGATATATATTATACTCAATACAAAGGGGGTAAATATTTATGATTAAAGAAAGTGTTAATTTAAGAAGTAAAGGGTATATAAAATCATTACAGTCATGGAGAGCAATTATGATTATTATGATTTTTATTTTACATGTATGTCCTGATAAATTTAAATTACTAGCTGGGGGAAATGAAACAATTTCATTTTTTATTATATTATCTGGATTTTTAATATCCATAAATAATTATAGTAAAAATATAGAATGTTCATTTAGAAATATAGTAAACTTTGTTTATAGAAAGATTAAAAAATTTTATCCATTGCATTTATTAATGTTATTGGGATGTATATTTTTAAGTTTAATATCTATAGTAATCTCTAGAAATTATAATGAAATCTTTACATTAATAGTAAAATGTGTATTAAATATTTTTTTAATACAATCTTTTATACCAAGTGCCGAATACTATTTTAGTCTAAATGGTGTATCTTGGTATTTATCCGCAACATTATTTTTTTATGTTATATCACTTCCAATGTTAAAAAAAATAAAACAGATTGATAAAACTAAATTGGGTGGTATATTACTTTTATTGTTAATATCACATACATTAATTATATTTATATTGCAAGATAATAGCAATTTTTCATATTGGACTTATATTTGTCCGTTATTTAGGAGTTTAGAGTTTCTTAGTGGTATGTTATTAGGAGTTTATTATTTAAACTCAAAAGAGAAAATAGATAAATATATTACATATAAAAAGGCTACATTATTGGAATTCACCATAATAGTTATATTTCTAACTCAAAGATATTTGTGTGTATATACTAATATCTATGATATGCCATATAATTATAAAAGTCTAATTGCTTTTATAATTTCACTTGCTATAATAGCAATTTTTTCTATAGAAAAAGGAACAATATCACGTTTATTATCCAATAGGGTATTGATTTACATAGGGAATATAAGTTTTGAAATATACATAATGCATACTGTTATAATGAATTATTGTGATATATTTCTTGGAATTTTAGGAATGAATAAATATAAAGTGATTTTAACTTTGATAGTTACATTAATTTTAGCTGGATTTATTCATTCACATACAATAAAAATAAGAAAGTTAGACTAGATTAATTTCTAGTCTTTTTTTAATACTCAAGTTAGCACACAATTTAAAAATATTGCGTACTTAGTTTTGCGATATGGTGGAGTATAAAGGTACACCATTTAAAAATTAGGGGTATGAAACTATAACTGTGGATTAATAAGAAAACGTACTTTGACAAGTGAATATAAAATTTATTACTTAAAATAACTTTAACTGTGGATTATATAACTTTAACTATGGTATAATGAGGTATATTTATAAGAAGGAGGTTATTATGAATTTTAAACAAGCATTAGAAGAAATGAAAAAAGGGAACAAAGTCAAACTACCTTCATGGGGTGGTTATTGGTGTTGGGATGACACTAAGCAAACTATTATGATGCACTGTAGACCAAAAGATGCAGATAAAGGACAAGGCCCTATATTAGACATAAGAGAAACACAAAGAGTTGAATATACTCTAAGTAATGTTTTATCTGATGAATGGGTAATTGCTGATAATGAAAACTGTAATTTATTAGGTGGTACTCCTACTTTTAACTTTGGTGAAGCTATAAAATACCTAAAACGTGGATTAAAAGTATGTAGACAAGGTTGGAATGGTAAATCTCAATACATAGAATTAGCATCAAATATTAGTTATAAATCAGCTAAAGGGGATATCGTTAACTGTGAACACGAATGTATAGGCAATAAAGCTATTGCATTTGTTGGTACAAGTGGAGTTCAAATGGGTTGGCTTGCTTCACAAGCTGATATGTTAGCAGAAGATTGGATGTTTGCTGAATAGGTGGTAAAAATGGAGCAATTAGTCAAAAGTAATTTTGAAGAAAATATAGATTGGATTTTTGAAAACAATCGTAAAAGAAGAATAGAGGCATATAAAAAAGAGCATGAAAAGAAAGAAATAGAATCTAAGAAAGTAATAGGCGAACAAATCGAAGAATTTATGGAAGCATATTATAATGACTTAGAAATAGATTATGAAGCATTTTTTAAAGCATTAATCAAAAATAGTTAAAATTATCAGAAAGAGAAAAAGACAACATGAATATACTAAATTTACCAGAATTTGAAGTTTTAGACACAATACAAGATGACCACGATATGACGGTAATAGTAAAACCAGTTAAAGAGCCTGTAGCTTGCCCAGAGTGTGGTGGAGTTGAATATTATAAGCATGGCAAATCTAAACGATTTGTAAGGGATTTAAACAGCTTTGGGAAACGTGTAGGGATTGAAATACATACACATAGATATAAATGCAGATACTGCAATACAACATTTAGTCAACATTACAAAAGTATTGACGATAGAGATAAAATCACTATTCGTTTAAGAGAGCAAATAGAAAAAGAATCCCTTAAAAAGCCATTCGCCAATATAGCAGAAGAATATAGTGTTTCTCCTACTACAGTAAAGAGAATATTTAATGCTTACATAGAAAGGCTAGAAAAGGATATGACCTTCCTTACTCCAGTTATACTAGGGATAGACGAAGCACATCTAAATAAAAGCATGAGAGCCGTTTACACCGATATAATTGGACGTAAGGTATTGGATATCCAGCCAAGCCGTAAGAAATCCGATGTAAAGGATTTTTTAAGCAAATTGCCTAACAAGGAGAATATAGAAGTAGTAACCATAGATATGTGGAGATACTACAAAGAGGCAGTCTATGAGGAGTTGCCAAAAGCTCAGGTAATAGTTGATAGATTCCATGTAATACAATTAGTTAACAATGCTTTAGAAGGTGAGAGAAAGTCATTTAAAGGCTCTCTAGACAGAAAGCAAAGGTCTAAGTTGTTAAAAGATAGATTCTTGCTATTAAGGAATAAGGAAGATTTAGAACCTAAACAGATTTGGGATATGCAGCTAATGTTTCTAGATTTTCCACAGTTAAAGTTAGCTTATGAATTGAAGGAACAATTCAGAGATATCTATAAACATGATAATCGAGAAGATGCTTTAAAGGCTTATGAGGACTGGAAGAAGGCTGTTCCAAAGGATATGAAATACTATCAAGATGTAATCAAAACAGTTGATAACTGGCAGTATGAGATATTTAACTACTTTACATGTAGAATCACAAATGCTTATACAGAGAGTTTAAATAACTTGATTAAGAACATCGAGAAAGCTGGTAGAGGTTACTCTTTTGAGATACTTAGAGCAAAGGTGCTATTTGGTACAAGTGCTACTAGAAAACCTAAATATACAAGAGCAAATACAAGTAACAAAACATATACATTTACTACGGCATTTAATTGGAATGATTTCGTAGGAAGTACAAAATTAACAGAAGGGTTTGGAGTAGATATTCCACAACTACTAGAGGTATTAGAGAGTGATAAATTTTAATTCACTCTCTTTTATTTTCCACAATTAAAGTTATATACCCAAACTTTTAAAGGACTGTAGAAATACAGTCTTTTTATATAGAAAGGAGAAGAATATGGATACAGAAGTAATAGTTGCGGCGATTGCATTTATTGGAACATTAGTAGGATCTTACTTTGCGAATAGTAAAACAACTGCAGTTATGCAGGAACAAATTAAGAGCATAAAAGAAGAAATAAATACTCTATCAAATAGAGTCGATAAGCATAACAATTTAGTAGAAAGAATGGCAAAAGTAGAAGATTCAGCAAAATCAGCGCATCATAGGATAACAGAACTATCAGAAGGAGGAAAATAAATGTTAGACTTAAATATATTGGGTGATTATATAGTATTGTTAGTTGTAGGAATTTGTGTATGTATAGGCTATGTAATTAAAACAAGTTTCGATTTTATAAATAATAAATATATACCATGTATAATGACTATACTTGGATGTGTTCTAAATATTTGGGTAGCAGGAGATATAAGTCCAGAAATAATTTTAGGCGGTATGTTATCAGGACTTGCATCAACTGGATTACATCAAACTTTTAAAAATTTAATAAGGGGTGAAAAAAATGAGTAAATATTTAGTAGCAATCGATGCAGGACATGGAATGTGTACACCAGGTAAGCGTTCTGTAAAATTGTCTTCAGATCTGTATGTTAATGGAGTCTTAGTTAGAAAAAAAGGTGAAATAATTAAAGAAAATGAATGGAATAGAGCTATATCTGAGTATTTAGCAAAAGCATTAACTAGATGTAGAATTGGCTATATGTATACTGCTGATATGACAGGAAAAACAGATGTACCTCTAGCAACTAGATCATATAGAGCAAATAAAGCAGGTGCAGATATATTAATTTCTAACCACTATAATGCAGCTGGAACAGCAACTGTTTGGCAAACAAAAGTTAAAGGATTACTTGTTTTACGTACTAAAAATTGTTCTTCTAAGTCAATAACATTAGGTAAATTAGCAGTAAAACATTTAGCAGCAGATATCGACTATGAATACAACTACGGTTTGATGAGAGATGTCGATATGAGCGGATTTACATTAGCTATTTTAAGACAAACAAATATGCCTGCAATATTGATTGAATATGGATTTATGGATTATGAAAAAGAAGCAAAACTTATGTTAAATCCATCACATCAAGAGAAATGTGCAGAAGCAGTTTGTAAAGCAATTTGTGAGTATTTTGGTATAAAATATATTTTGCCAAATATTAAAGAAGAAAATAAAACACTATATGTTAAGATAAAAGAAGATATAAATATGCATAGTCGCCCAGACTTTACAAAAGAAAGCACAATAGGTATTGTAACTGCTGGTGAAGTTTATACAGTTATAGAAGAAGTAAAACGTTCTGATACTAATATGTATAGATTAAAATCAGGAGTATATATAACAGCATCTCCTAAATATGTAGAAACATTCAAGAAATAATGAGCCGATATGAGCTAATATGTATAAATATACTAATATAAGTTTATACTTCTAAAAAAGAGGTATACGCATGTTACTTAGATTAGGATATTTTATATTAGGAGCATTATTAGCAACAGCTATAGTACCATTATTATTAGTAGGCTAAGGTTTTATACCTTAGCCTATTATAATTTTGATGCTTTATATTGATAATTAACTTGTCAACCAGGGGATATCATGGAATATATATCAGAAGGAGATAAAAAGGCTAGGGATTAATTTTACTCCCTAGTTTTTTTATATAAATAGCTTGTCCATACATATTGTAAAATTAAAATAGATTAAGAAAATTTACTTTAAATACATTAATTTAAAATATAGGGTATGAAACTATAACTGTGGATTAATAAGAAAACGTACTTTGACAAGTGAATATAAAATTTATTACTTAAAATAACTTTAACTGTGGACTATATAACTTTAACCATGGTATAATTAGGTATATTTATACTACTGATATTTATGTTGAAACCAGGAGGTAATTATATGAGAAAAACTGAATTTAGAGGCAAAATTATAAATACATGGGACAGAAATAAAAATACAGGTGATTGGGTTTATGGGAATTTAATACAAAATGAAGATGCCAGTTTTATAGTAGAAAAAGTTAAAGATTCTTTTATTGGATATTGTGATGATTGCGATAGAGTATTTGCTAATATATATAGAGTAGATGAAAAGACAATAGGACAATACACAGGAGTTAGAGATATATATCAAATAAGAATATTTGAAGGAGATATAGTTGCTTACGATGAAGATGTAAATACGGGGAGAGGATATAGTAAAAAAAGAAAAATAACTGGTATAGTAAGGTATGTTAATAATAGATTTTTAATATGTGACATGATAGATGAAGAATTTATTCTTAAATATAATTTTGAAAGTTGCAGGGTCATAGGAAAAGAAAGTACATTAGACAATAGAGGATAAGATAAAATGAATATACTAAATTTACCAGAATTTGAAGTTTTAGACACAATTACTAGAGGTATTAGAGAGTGATAAATTTTAATTCACTCTCTTTTCTTTTCCACAATTAAAGTTATATACCCAAAATATAAAATCTAAAAGAAGGTATAAGAATACATATGTAAAATAAATTTATATTTAAATTAT
>NZ_CABQXJ010000018.1:0-39932 GCF_902468165.1 uncultured Intestinibacter sp. | reverse complement strand
CCAACCTATTAACTTAAGCAACGGAATCTTTGATTCGTTGGCGCCATGAGCGAAGTGAATTTTAAGCAACGGAATCTTTGATTCGTTGGCGCTATGAACGAAGTGGATTTTTTGATTTCAATTACTTTCAAGATAATAGAAGTTAAGGTGTAATTGATAAATATTATCAATTATGGTTGACTTTTTGTAAAAGGTATTATAATATAATATTATATTATAATGATAATCAATATCATTTGTTTGACAAATAGAAATAAATAAACTAGAATTAAATTATCATAATGATAACGAGAATAAATAAAAGGGGTTGGAACGAATATGAGTTTAGTAGTAGTTGGTGGAAATGAAAGAATGAAAAGAGACTATATACAGTTAGCGAAAAATAGGGGATATAAAGCTAAGGTAGTTTTAAATATGTCGTCAAAAGTTAAGAGGTCGATTGGAAGTCCAGATGCAATAGTTATATTTACTTCAACAGTGTCACATAAACTAATGGCATCAGTAGAAACTCAAGCTAAAAAACAAGATATTCCTATAATAAGAAATAAAAACAATAGCAAATTTGCTTTTGAACAATCTCTAGATTTAGTAGACGAATGTACAGGTGTTTGTAGAGTTTGTAAAAATAAAAATTGTATAATGAAACATCAATAAACATATTACATATAAAGTTTAACATCAAAAGGATATTTATTTAAGAATATTATTTTATAAAAGATAATAACCAAATATTGATATAGGTAATATCAAAATATTACTATAAAAATTCATAAATTTAGGCTATAATATATATAGTAAAAAAATGGTTATAGAAAGTCATTAGGGTATAACCAAAAAAATCTCAGGATTCCTAGTCCCCTGAGATTTTTTTTATGAAAATATATTATTCAACGTAATGCTTAATTCCATATTGCAAAATTTTTGCATCAATTCCTAAAAATCTAGCATACAACCAAACAGCAGGACTGCGTAACCTACCTTGTGAACATCCAATTAATATTCTTAATTTTTTATTATTAGATATCTCTAGTAATTTTCTTTTTATAAACTGCCTATTTTTAAAGAGTCCATAAAAAACGATAATTCCAGCTAGATATAGATGTTTATGTAGTAGTTGATGTTGTGCTATATTTATTACAGGAACATTATGTTGTAGTAAAGTTGTAGAATTAAATTCTTCGGAGGATCTAACATCAACTGTTTGATTGTAATTATCATTATTTAAATCAGTAAATATGTCTTCTCCACAAAAGAGAAGTAGGATTTTATCTAAATTTAATATATTTGACAAATGAGCCTCCTTTCAATTAATTACATAATCGATTATATTTATTATACATCAAAATTAATTAATTCTATTATAATAAAATAAAAGGGATTATTAAATTTATGTTAAATTAATCCTAATAAATGATAATTATTATTAGGAGAGAAAAAAAGTATATATGCTATAATAAATTTAGGCAATTATATTATATAAAATTATAGTTTAAAAATTTTAGAACAATGAATAGAGAAGTTTCACTTATAGGAGTAGAGGATACTTTACAGGTTAGGGGGAATAGACATATGATATTTTATTACTCGGGGACCGGAAATTCTTTATGGGTAGCTAAAGAATTAGGTAAATATCAAAATGAGATGTTGATAGATATAGCTAGAGAAATGCAAAAAAATCAAGAAGAATATGTTTACGATTTAGGAAGAAAAGAAAAAATAGGATTTGTATTTCCCACATATTCATGGGCACCACCCCAAATAGTTGAAAATTTTATAAAAAAAGTAAAATTTAATGGATATAGACAACATTACCTATTTTCTGTATATACTTGTGGTACTGATACAGGATGTATGTCAAAGTACTTAGATAATATGTTTAAAGATAAAAAGATGGAAATATACTATACAACATTTATAAAAATGCCAGAGAATTTTATAACTATGTTTGATTTGGATTCAACTCTTTTAAGAAATAGAAAATTAGAAGAAGCTCAAAAAAGCATAGTTAGGATAAATGAACAGATTAAAGATAGACAACTGCATGCATTTGATAAAGATAAATACACCATAATGGATTATTTTAAAACATATATAGTAAAAAGATTATTTTATATTTGCTGTATGGGAACATCAAAGTTTAATGTTGATAGCAAATGTAACTCATGTGGCCTTTGTGTTAAAGTTTGCCCATATAAAAATATAGAATTGTATAAAGGAAGACCAATGTGGTCACAACACTGCACAAAGTGTATGGCGTGTATCTGTAGATGTCCTCAAGAAGCAATACAATATGGAAAAGGTACAAGGAAAAAGGGAAGATATTATAATCCGTTGTTGAAACAAGAAAATGAAAATAGTGA
Organism: uncultured Intestinibacter sp.; assembly: GCF_902468165.1. NCBI lineage: Bacteria > Bacillati > Bacillota > Clostridia > Peptostreptococcales > Peptostreptococcaceae > Intestinibacter > uncultured Intestinibacter sp. The sequence continues at coordinate 37,572 of NZ_CABQXJ010000018.1, read as the reverse complement.
ACAAGTATAGGATTTGTTAAGGAAAGATATTTATAAATAAAAAGCAACTTAGTAGTTGCTTTTTTATTTTTAAGGAAATTATATATTATTTGGTTTGTGGAAAATATATAATTTCCAACCTATCAACTAAATCAACGGAATCTCTGATTCGTTGGCGATATGAGTGAAGCGAATTTTTGTTTTGTAAAAATATTATGTGGTGATTTATTTTGTATCAAAATATATAATAAATAAATATAGAAAATGAACACAGGACAATAATTTTGTTACAATTTAAGAAATAATGGGTAGAATAAAGAGGAGGGATTTGAATGGATAAATTATTTTTTTATGATACGGAGTTAGGAAGACTAGGTATAAGAGATAATAGCCAAAATATAACAAATTTATATTTTGAATCAGAAAATATATCTAGAGACGACGTAATTATAGAAGAAAGTGATTTAACCAAACTGGCTTACACTCAAATAAGAGAATATCTAGATGGTCAAAGAAAGGTATTTGATTTGCCCCTTCATCCAAATGGGACAGAGTTTCAGATAAAAGTATGGAAGGCATTAACTGAAATACCTTATGGCGAAACTAGGTCTTATAAAGATATAGCCATTTCTATTGGAAATGAAAAGGCATGTAGAGCTGTAGGTATGGCTAATAATAAAAATCCAATTCCTATAATAATTCCATGTCACAGAGTTATAGGAGCAAATAAAAAATTAGTAGGATATGCAGGTGGATTAGATTTAAAGGAAAGGCTTTTAGATCTAGAAGGTATATCAGTACAAAAAAATAAAGTTAATAAGTAAAAGAAATCAAATTTTAATAAAAATATTAAATTAAATAAGATATATATAAATAGTAGAGGAGGATATCAATGGATTGTTGTAAAATTAACAAAAATCTATTGAAATTAAATTTATGTTAAATATAGGATGTCATTTATCAGTCTCAAAAGGATTTGAAAATATGGGAAAAGAAGCCCTAACAATAGATGCAAATACGTTTCAATTTTTTACAAGAAATCCAAGAGGAGGAAAAGCAAAACAATTAGATCAAAATGATATAAATAAATTTTTAAATTTAGCAAAAGAAAATAATTTTGTTCAATTATTAGCACATGCGCCATATACTTTAAATGCTTGTGCAGCGGATGAAAGTAAAAGGGAGTTTGCAGTAAATACATTTATAGATGATTTAAAAAGATTAGAACTAACTCCAAACAACTTATATAATTTCCACCCAGGAAGTCATGTTAAACAAGGAGCAGATGTAGGTATAAAATATATAACAGATATGTTAAATCAAGCACTTACAAAAGAACAAACAACAACAGTTCTTCTTGAAACTATGTCAGGAAAAGGAACGGAAGTAGGGCGTAATTTTGAAGAATTAAAAGCTATAATAGATGGAGTAGAATTAGATGAAAAACTAGGTGTATGCTTGGATACATGCCATGTATTTGATGCAGGATATGATATAGTAAATGACTTAGATGGAGTACTAGAAAGATTTGATAATCTTATAGGATTAGATAGATTAAAAGCAATACATCTAAATGATAGTTTAAATTCTTGTGGTAGTCATAAAGATAGACATGCTAGAATTGGTGAAGGTCAAATTGGGCTTGATGCTATAGTTAGAATTATAAATCACGATGCATTAAAACATCTACCATTTTTATTAGAAACACCTAATGAACTAGATGGATATGCTAGAGAAATAGAACTTCTAAAAAGTAAGTATAATGGATAAAAAAACACTATAACGGTTGACTTTGTATACTAAAAACTATTAAAAATATATTTATCAAAAAAAGTGGCGTTAAAAAAATATCAAATGTTGTGTCATGCAAATTGATGTGATACTATCTAAGTATAAATGGTAAATATTACATGTGAGATGTTGAGAGCGATATTAAAAAAGGCAGACCTGTCTTTACTTAGTATTGCTCTTTTTATTGACATATGAATTTAGGGGTATTTTAGTAATACTAATTAGTATCTAAATTAAGAAATAAGTAGTATACAGAGGGAGTTTTAAATGGATATTAGATTTTATAATGAAATAGAAAGCAATCCAATAATAGCAGCAGTAAAAGATATGGATGGATTACATAAGGCTGTAAAAATAGATTCAATAAGAATCATATTTATTTTATTTGGTGACGTCTGTAATATAGCACAAATAGTAGACGAAATTAAAGAAAATAATAAAGTTGCAATGGTACATATTGATTTAATTGTGGGGTTAAGTGCAAAAGATATATCTGTTGATTTTATAAAGAAAAACACTAAAGCAGATGGAATAATAACTACGAAGCCTAATTTAATTAAAAGGGCAAAAGAATTATCATTATACACAGTTTTAAGATTTTTCTTAATCGATTCTATGGCTTTGGAAAACGTTTTTAAATCACAAAACAACGTAAATCCAGATATAATAGAAATTTTGCCAGGAGTAATGCCAAAAATAATAAAAAGAATTTCAAAACAAATAAAATGTCCACTTATTGCTGGGGGATTAATCACAGACAAAGAAGATATAATGGATGCACTTTCATCAGGAGCTGTATGTGTATCTTCAACAAATCAGGACACTTGGAAAATGTAGTAGAATATCAAAGAGGCACAAAGGTATGAGGACAGACATTAATTTAGGGATATTATATATGACTATTTAAGTACAACTAGTCTATATAATTATATATATTTTTATTTATAATGTATAAGGTTTAGAAGGAGGATTTTGAATATGTCTAAATATGTAATGGCGCTTGATGCAGGTACAACTAGTAACAGATGTATTATTTTTAATGAAAAAGGAGAAATGTGCAGTGTAGCACAAAAAGAATTTACTCAATACTTTCCAAAACCAGGTTGGGTTGAACATGATGCAAATGAAATATGGTCATCTCAATTAGGTGTAGCTGTTGAAGCTATGGCTAAATTGGGAATAGGTGCAGATGATATAGCAGCTATAGGTATAACAAATCAAAGGGAAACAACTGTAGTTTGGGACAAAAATACAGGAGAACCAGTATATCACGCAATAGTTTGGCAGTGTAGAAGAACTTCAGAATACTGTGATACTTTAAAAGATAAAGGATTAACAGATAAATTTAGAGAAAAAACAGGTCTTATAATAGATGCATATTTCTCAGGAACAAAATTAAAATGGATACTAGATAATATTGAAGGTGTAAGAGAAAGAGCTGAAAAAGGAGAATTATTATTTGGTACTGTTGAAACTTGGTTAATATGGAAATTAACTAAAGGTAAATCTCATGTAACAGATTACTCTAATGCATCTCGTACATTATTATTTAACATAAAAGATCTAACTTGGGATAAAGAAATATTAGAAGAATTAAACATACCAGAATGCATGTTACCAGAACCAAAACCATCAAGCTGTATATATGGATATAGCGATGCGTCATTCTTTGGTAAAGAAATACCTATTGCAGGGGCAGCAGGAGACCAACAAGCAGCATTATTCGGTCAAACTTGCTTTAATCCAGGTGAAGCGAAAAATACATATGGAACTGGATGCTTTATGTTGATGAATACAGGAGAAACTCCAGTTTATTCTAAAAATGGATTAGTAACAACTATAGCATGGGGCTTAGATGGAAAAGTTAATTATGCTTTAGAAGGTTCTATATTCGTTGCAGGGGCATCTATACAATGGTTAAGAGATGAACTTAGAATAATAGATTCTGCTCCAGATTCAGAATATATGGCTAAAAAAGTTAAAGATACTAATGGTTGCTACGTAGTACCTGCATTTACAGGTTTAGGTGCGCCTCATTGGGATCAATATGCAAGAGGAACAATAGTAGGTTTAACTCGTGGAGTTAACAAATACCATATAATAAGAGCTACATTAGAATCATTAGCTTATCAAGTAAATGATGTATTACAAGCTATGAAAGCTGACTCAGGAATTGACTTAGCTGCACTTAAAGTAGATGGTGGTGCTAGTGCCAATGATTTCTTAATGCAATTCCAATCAGATATAATAAATGCACCAGTTAAAAGACCTTGTTGTGTAGAAACTACAGCTATGGGTGCTGCATATTTAGCAGGTTTAGCAGTAGGATACTGGGGTAGTAAAGAAGACGTAATTAAAAACTGGGCAATAGATAAAGTGTTTACTCCAGCTATGGATGGAGAAGATAGAGAAGAAAAAATCAAAGGATGGAACAAAGCAGTTAAATGCTCATTTGGATGGGCTAAAGAAGATGAAGAAGCAACTTCAGAAGCATAGAAATACTTACGAAATTTGAAAAATACCAATGATAAGAATTAAAATTAAATAATATGAGTTAAAATAAGAAGGGGGAATATGTTATGTTAGCATATATAGCAGAATTTTTAGGTACTATGATTCTTATAATTTTAGGGTGTGGAGTTGTTGCCAATGTAAACCTAAATAAATCAGGTATGAAAGGTGCAGGACCTATCCAAATAACATTAGGTTGGGGGCTTGCAGTTATGATTCCCGCATATATTTTTGGTGCAGCATCAGGCGCTCACTTTAATCCAGCATTAACAATAGCACTAGCTTTAGATGGCACAATTTCTTGGTCAGTAGTTCCAGGATATATAATTGCTCAATTTGCAGGAGCATTTTTAGGTGCTTGCTTAGTATATGTATTATTTAAAGGTCAATTTGATGCAACAGAAGACGGCCCAACAAAAAGAGGGGTATTCTGTACAGCACCATCAATAGAAGACAAACCTTTAAACTTCTTAAGCGAAATTATAGGGACTTTTATTTTAGTATTTGCAATTAAAGGTATCAGTAATGTAGCAGGAGCAGGAGATATAGGACTAGGGAACATATTTGTATTTGGTATAATCGTTTCAGTAGGTATGTCATTAGGTGGTTTAACAGGATATGCTATCAACCCAGCTCGTGATATCGGACCAAGACTTGCACATGCATTATTACCAATCGAAGGTAAATGCGACTCTGGTTGGGGATATGCAATAGTTCCATTATTAGGACCAATAGTTGGTGCTATCATAGCTGTATTAGTATATGGAGCAATTCCATGGTAGAATAACACTGTTAAAAAGATATCGTGGAAAAATATTACAATTATGTTGTAATAAAAATTAATTTAAAGTATTATATAAGTGAGGAACTTTTGTAGCTTATACAAAAGTTGCTCATCTAGTTTATAAGAATAAAGAAAACGTATTCAAATGTAAAATTAAATATTAAGACTAGAGAATAGAGATAAAGTCAAGGAAATTAAAAGCCTATTAACGTAGGTTTTAATTTTCTTGGCTTTTTTAATACATACGAAAATTAATATTTAAAAAGGAGAATGGATTATATGTATGATGTAGTAATAATAGGAGCTGGTGTTTCAGGGAGTGCATCAGCAAGAGAATTATCAAGATATAAAGTAAATGCTTGTGTTATAGAAAAAACAGAAGATGTGTGTTCAGGAACATCAAAAGCAAATAGTGGGATTGTTCATGCTGGATTCGATGCTCCAGAAGGTTCATTAATGGCAAAACTAAATGTAGAAGGAAATTTAATGATGGAGGAGTTATCTAAAGAATTAGATTTTCCGTTTAAAAAGAATGGATCTTTAGTAATTTGCCTATCAGAAGAAGATATGCCAAAGTTAAAAGAGTTATATGACAGAGGGATAAGAAATGGAGTTAAAGAATTAAAAATATTAAATAAAGAAGAAGTTTTAGAATTGGAACCTAATATAACAGACGATGTTTACGCTGCATTGTATGCTCCTACTGGTGGTATTGTATGTCCTTTTGGTCTTAATATAGCACTTGCAGAAAATGCAAATACAAACGGTATAGAATTTAGATTTAATACAGAAGCTCAGGATATAGAAAAGATAGATGGTGGATTTATAATTAAAACAAATCAAGGGGATATAAAAACAAAATATATAGTTAATGCAGCAGGAGTTTATGCAGACAAGTTCCACAACATGGTAAGCCAAAATAAAATAAATATAACAGCAAGAAAAGGTGAATATTGCTTATTAGATAAGACTGCAGGAAATCATGTTTCAAGAACAATATTCGCACTTCCAGGAAAAATGGGAAAAGGTGTATTAGTTTCTCCAACAGCTCATGGAAACTTAATAGTAGGGCCTACATCAACTGATATAGATGATAAGGAAGGAGTTAATACAACTAGAGAGGGATTAGATACAGTTATAGGAAAATCATCAATGAATGTTAAAAATATTCCTATGCGACAAGTAATAACATCATTCTCAGGGCTTAGAGCTCATGAAGATAACCACGAATTTATAATAAAAGAGCTTGAGGATGCAAAAGGATTTATAGATTGTGCTGGAATAGAATCACCAGGATTAACAAGTTCTCCAGCAATAGGAAAAATGGTAGCAGATATATTAAAAGAAAAATTAAACTTAGAAGAAAACCCTAATTTTATAGGAACTAGAAAAGGAATACTTGACCCAAATACATTGAGTTTAGAAGAAAGAAACCAATTAATAAAAGAACAACCTGCATATGGAAATATAATTTGTAGATGTGAAATGATTACAGAAGGTGAAATTATAGATGCAATACGTAGACCTTTAGGTGCAAAATCATTAGACGGAGTAAAAAGAAGAACTAGAGCAGGGATGGGACGTTGCCAAGCAGGATTCTGTTCACCAAAGACTATGGAAATATTAGAAAGAGAGTTGAGTATTTCTATGTTTGATATAACAAAGGCCGGTGGAGAGTCAAATATGGTACTTGGTTTAGTTAAAGATTCAATATAAGGGGTGAATGAGGATGAAAAATTATGATCTTGTAGTAGTTGGCGGAGGACCAGCAGGGCTTGCAGCAGCAATAGCAGCAAAAGAAAATAAAATAGATTCAATATTAATATTAGAAAGAGATAACGAATTAGGGGGAATATTAAATCAATGTATTCACAATGGTTTTGGACTTCATACTTTTAAAGAAGAACTAACAGGACCAGAATATGCAGATAGATTTATTCAAAGAGCGAAAGAACTAAACATAGAGTATAAATTAAACACTATGGTTATGGATATAGATAGCAATAAAACAGTAACAGCAATGAATAGAGAAGAAGGATTATTTACAATAGATGCAAAATCAGTAATTCTTGCAATGGGATGTAGAGAAAGACCAAGAGGTGCATTAAACATACCTGGATACAGACCAGCAGGGATTTATTCAGCAGGAACAGCACAAAGATTAGTAAATATCGAAGGATTTCTTCCAGGACGAGAAGTAGTAATACTAGGTTCTGGGGATATAGGACTAATAATGGCTAGAAGAATGACATTAGAAGGAGCAGATGTTAAAGTAGTTGCAGAACTTATGCCTTATTCAGGTGGATTAAAGAGAAATATCGTACAATGCCTAGATGACAATGATATTCCTCTAAAATTAAGCCATACAGTAGTAGATATAAAAGGTAGAGAAAGAGTAGAAGGAATAACTATTGCAGAAGTTAAAGATGGAAAACCAGTTGAAGGAACAGAAGAATTCTATTCTTGTGATACATTATTATTATCTTGTGGACTTATACCAGAAAATGAACTATCTCGTGAAATGGGAGTAGAAATAAACCCTATAACAAATGGACCATGTGTAAATGAAAGCTTAGAAGCTAGTGTTGATGGTGTGTTTGCTTGTGGTAATGTGTTACATGTTCATGATTTAGTTGACTTTGTTTCACAAGAGGCAGCAACAGCAGGTAAAAATGCAGCTAAATATATACTTCAAGGAAAGAAAGAATCTAAAAAAACAATAGAGATAAAAGCAGTTGATGGAGTTAGATACACAGTTCCAAAAACTATAAACGTAGAGAATATGGATGATGAATTAACTGTACGTTTTAGAGTAGGGAATGTATTTAAAAATGCCTATATATCAACTTACTTTAATGATGAAAGAGTTGGGCACAAAAAACGTAGAGTTATGGCACCAGGAGAGATGGAACAAGTTGTTCTTAAAAAAGAAGAACTTGAAAACTTTACAAATTTAGATGATATAACTATAAGAATTGAGGAGGCTTAATTATGGGAGCTGTAGAAGTGAGTAATAAAATCGAATTGATTTGTATAGGATGCCCTTTAGGCTGCAATTTAACTGTTGATATGGATGGTTCAGAAGTTGTTGAAGTAAAAGGAAACACTTGTAAAAAGGGAAAAGAATACGCAGTAAAAGAAGTAACAAATCCAACAAGAATAGTTACTTCTATTGTAAGAGTTAAAAATGGAAATATAGCAGTAGTTTCGGTTAAAACTAAAGAAGATATTCCAAAAGCAAAAATACACGACTGTATAAAAGCGCTTAAAGATGTAGAAGTTGAAGCGCCTATAAAAATAGGTGATGTATTGGTATCAAATATTGCTGGAACAGGTGTGGATATTGTAGCAACTAGAAATATAAGAAAAAAACAATAGAGATTTAGAATAAATAGTGTTAGAACATAATATCTAACACTATTTTTTTGATACAAAATAAATAGCTATATGAATAAAAATTCGACTTGAATAAAATACTATAATTGAAGTTTATTAGAAATATTAAGAGAATGTTAAGTTAATTAAGTACATTTTAAATCTATCTTAAGTTTGTTGAATACTTTATAACTTGGATTTATACTTAATTACATCATAACAAAGTAGTATATATTGATAATATTACAACTGAAAAGGGTGAGTCATAAATATGAAAAGAAGAAATTATCTTATATCAATAATTATTGCAGTTATGATAATTACATCATCTACAAATGTATTTGCTGTAGACAATAATAGCTGGACAGATGCGACAAAAACATCACAAGGCCAGAGTGAAAAGTGGAGTGAATGGTGTGACAAATGGGAAAAAATAAAAAACTCTCCAACACAAATGTCATTATCACCAGGTAGTGATGAAACACAACTGAATTTTGCATGGTATTCAAAAACATGTGAAATAAAGCCGAACTTGAAAATAAGTGATAATCCAGAAATGAAAAATTCTACAGCATTACAAGTCACAACAACAAATGCAACAGAAGGATTCAAAAGCAATAAAGCAACAGCAACAGATTTAAAACCAAATACTAGATATTATTATAGCTATACAATCAATGGGAAATGGACAAAACCAACACTATACCAAACTAAAAACTCCAAGAGATATAGTTTTGCTTTTGTTGGAGATCCACAAATAGGTGCATCATGGAGATGTATGCCAAAGGATTTGAGCGAAGATGAAATCCAGGATAGAGCAGTTAGAAACGACAGCTTTAACTGGAATAATACTATCGAAAGCATTATAAAAAGAGATTGTAACATAAGTTTTATAATATCATCAGGAGACCAAATACAATCGAGAGATAAAGGTAAATCTAATGCTTTATACAATAAAAATGAAATTGAATATTCAGGGTATTTAAGCCCATCACTATTAAAATCAATGCCTGTAGCAACTACGATTGGAAATCATGATTCACCAAGTGGTAACTATTCATACCACTTTAATACTCCAAACCAAAGCGGACTAGGACAGACAACAGCAGGCAGTGATTATTATTATAGATATGGAAATACTTTATTTATAATATTAAATAGCAATAGTAAAAAATTTTCTGAGCACAAAGAATTTATAGAAAATGCAATAAAACTAAACGAAGATGCCACATGGAGAGTAGTATCAATGCACCACGATATATATGGCTCTGGAGAACATTCTAGCTCACCTAAATTAACTAGAATGAGATATAAAATCGTACCAATATTAGAAGCAAATAATATAGATGTTGTATTAACAGGGCATGACCACATATATTCAAGATCATATATATTAAAAGGTGCAAAGCTGGATGAATCATCTATGATTACTGAAAAAGACTATGAAAAATATACAAATGGAGAAAAAGAAAAAAATGAACAATATGAAAATTATATGAGGTCTATAGAAAACGATTATGCAGTAACAAATAAATCATTTATGGTAGTTAAAAAGCCTAAAGGAGTTTTATATCTTACTGCTGATTCATCTACAGGAAGTAAGTATTATAATTTATCAGAAAAACAAGAAGCCTATATAGCATCAAGATGGCAGGAAAGTGTGCCAACGTATTCAATAATAGATGTCACAAATAAAACATTTACAATAAATACTTATAGAACTGATAATAATAAAAAAATAGATTCATCATTTACAATAAAAAAATAAATTTAAAAGCAATTATCTAAAAGACTTATAAATTTAAAAAGATGCATGTGAGATAAATATTTATCATGCATCTTTTTTATTATTTAAAGCAACAGACAAAGTCGTTGGCATTATGAACGAAGTGAATTTTTCCTATATATTAAAAAATCCATATTTCTATTTATTTAACTTTGAAAGTATGCTATTTGCGACGCTAAGTCCATTGGCAGATGCTTGTTGTAACCCTCTAGTAACAGACGCACCATCTCCCATAGCACGAAGATTTTTAACACTTGTTTCAAAATCTTTATTTACAATTACTTTATTAGAGTAAAATTTGACCTCAACTCCATAGAGTAGAGTTTCATCACTTGCAATGCCGGGAGTAACTTTATCCAATGCTAAAATCATTTCTTTTATATCGACCATTATTCTATGAGGTATAACTAAAGATAAATCACCAGGGACTGCATCTTTAAGTGTAGGAATTAAGTTATTTCTACAAAGTCTTTTTTCTGTAGTTCTTCTTCCTCTTTGAAAATCACCAAAAGTTTGGACTAATATCTTGCCATCACATAACATATTGCTAAGTTGAGCGATTTGCTTACCGTATTCTATCGGTGTTTTAAATGGTTTAGTAAAGTTTTTAGATACTAATAGTGCGAAGTTTGTGTTGTTAGTTTTAAATTCTTTTGATTTATATGCGTGACCATTTACAACAGCTAGCCCATCTTCATAATATTCAGTAGCGACTTCACCTGATGGATTAGTACAAAATGTTCTAACCTTATCGTCAAATGTAGGCGTATAGTATACCAATTTAGCCTCATATAGGTTTTTGTTTAGAAATTCCATAACTTCATCCCTAACTTCAACACGAACACCAATATCTACAGTACCTACTTGTGTCTCTATATTGTGTTTTTTACATATGTTTGAGAACCATTCAGAGCCTTCACGTCCAATTGCGCTTACGATTTCATCACCGAAAAATTCACGCCCATCATCTAAGACAACTCCTTTTGCCGTATTATCTTCTATGATTATATCTTCAACCATAGTATTAAATATAATATCTATTCCAGATGATAATAGATGGTCTTGAAGTTTTGAATAAATTTTATAACCTTCTTCAGTGCCGAGATGTCTTATAGGACATTCAATTAACTTTAAGTTAGCAGTGATAGCTTTTTTTCTTATTTCTATAATTTCCTTTTCTTTATCAACTCCATATACCTTAGTATCAGCTCCAAATTTTAAGTATATATCATCAGATTCCTTAATAAGTTCGATAGCTTTATCATATCCTAATATTTCTGGAAGGTTGCCCCCGACATCTGGTGATAAAGATAATTTACCGTCAGAAAAAGCACCTGCCCCTGCAAACCCAGTAGTTATTGAACATGGTTTACAACCAACACATTTCTTAGTTTTACGTTTAGGGCAATTTCTTTTTTCGATAGGTCTGCCTTTTTCAATCATTAATATATTTAGATCTTTATTATTTTCTATTAGTTTATAAGCGCAGAATATCCCAGAAGGACCTGCACCTATAATAATCACGTCATATTTTTTCATAGAAAATACCCCCTATAAATTTATATTATTTAAGATTAAACCTATCTCTTCATAGATTTTATCAATTCTTTTGTATTTTTATCTATACGAAGAGATTCACAGATTTTTTGTAGAGATTTATTATATGTAAAATCATCTAAGCTATTATCTTTGAGATAAGCCATAGTTTTTTCTTCAAATTTGATAAAACACATAGAAATAGCCCATGCAACGGCCATTTTAACATAATAGCCATCGTGTTTAATATTGTCTAAAGTTTTTAATACTAAATCTATATAATCTTCAGTAATGTAGTAATTTAGAATAATTACAACAGCAAATCTTATTTCGAATTCGTTGTATGATTTAAGATAAGATTGAATAAATTCCCACATGATTTCTTTATTTTTATTTACAAATTTCAATGTATTACAAAAGCTATCACAAATAGCCCAGTCATCTATTTTTGGAACAAAACTCTCAATATAATTTAATCTTTCTTCTACATCACATTTAGCATATGCTATGACTAATCCATTTATTAAAATTTCTTCATAATATTCTTCTTTAGAGTTAGACAAAAAATTTCTCCAATCTCCCTTTGCAATTTCTTTTGCAAGTTGTCTTAATAGTGGAAGACGAACCCCTATTATATTATCCGTATTTGGACATAATCTACTGTGAAATGTTTTAAACTTATCATCAGATAACTCAAATAATTTATCTCTTAAATCGTACATATAATCACCTCAAACTTTATAACCTTTCTATAACAAATAGTAGCATAATCAAGGGAAACTATAAAAAATTATATCTTAAAAATGGTAAAAAAAGTTGCATTAAAGCCAAAAATTATATACAATAAATATATACATATAGTGCCCAGTTATTTAAATGTATTAATTATTTACCAAGAAGAAGGTGATTTTCACCTTCTATTTTTTTGTTTAAATATAAAAGTAGGAGAGAATTTTATAAAATTTATAAAAGTGTATTAGTGTAGATAAGAATACTTAATATTTGTTGAAATTACAGATGAAAAATTATATATAAGTTTTAAATAGAAATAAGAATACAAATAAAAATAAGTGTTGTAAAATTTACAACACTTATTTTATGCATATTTTTAATTACTATAAAATAAATCATCCTTATCTCTCGGACAATTTTCATTTACAGATGATCCGTTTTTATTTAAATCAGTTAAATCTGTGACGTATTCTGAATAAAAATGAGGGTCCATATTTATATTATTTGCGTCGTATTGCTCAGTATTATCGTATTTAGAGTAAGTTTCAGTTTGTTGTGCACAATGAGCACATAGTTGAGTTTCTGGAAGAATATCGAGTCTTTCTGGTTCTATTTTGTGATGACATCTTTCGCAATAGCCAAATGAATTATCGTCTATTTTTGATAATGCTTCGTTTACTTTATCAAGTTGGTATTTTTGATGGTCAGTAAGACTATTTTGCATGTCATTCATATAGACTTCTGTTCCAATATCTCCGGGATGGTTATCATAACTAGATAATTCGCCAGAGCTATATCTTTCGCTTGTGTGGTGAGTAGTATCGCCAAATAGAGTGTTATCCTCCATTTCAGAAATTAAATTTTCTAATTCTTGTTTTTGTTTCTTAAGTTGCTTTTTATAGTTATTTGAATTCATAATTATCATCCTTATATCTAAAATATTTAAAATATCGATTCTATTATATGGAGTATTTAAAATCATATTCATATATGGATTTAGTGTATGATGTGCAGTTTTTAGAGAATTTAGGAAATAAATCGTACCAAGTTTTGTTAGATTGATGTAAAATTACAAAAAATTTAGTATAATATTAAGATATAGCAAAAAAATATACATTAATCATTAGAAGAGGGAATTTCTTATTTAGAAATTGAAAAAATAAGAATATATTAAAAACGTCGATTATTTGTAAAATAAATAAAATTTATGTATAAATTTTGTGATAAAACTGTAGGTATTTTAACGATTAATGGTATAATAATACTTATAGGATTAATAAGATAAACGTGTGAAAGGATGTATTATAAAATGACTAATGAATTATCAATGCAAGAGCTGTTAGACCAACAAGAACAACAGTTAGACAAATTAAAAGTAGGGGAACTTATAACAGGAACTATAACTAAAGTAACTCATGATGCAGTTGTACTTGGTTTAGATTGTGGATTTGACGGAGTAATCATATCAGACGATTTAAATATAGAAAAGGACAAAGAAGTTGCTGATGTTTATAAAGTTGGCGACAAAGTATCTGCTGTTATAACTAAAGTATCTCCTAAAGATGGTACTGTAAGATTATCAAAAGTATTAGCAGATAAAGAACAAGACTTAAAAGATGTAGAAGCAGCATATAACGAACATAAAATAGTTACTGCATATGTTGAAAAAGCTATACCAAGAGGTGTATTTGCAAAATACAAATCAATTCAATTATTTATACCAATATCTCAAATAGACACTAAATTTGTAAACGATACAAAAGAATATGTTGGTGCAAATTTAGAAGTTTATATAATAGAATTCAACACAAACAGAAACAAATATGTTGCATCTCATAGAGAAGTATTACAAGAAAGAATAAACGTAGAAAGACAAGAAAGAAAAGAAAGAGAAAAAGCAGAAAGAGACGCAGAAAGAGCTAAAGTTAAAGCTGAAAGAGATGCAGAAAGAGCTAGGGTTAAAGAAGCTAGACAAAACATATTCGATTCTCTTGAAGTAGGACAAAAAATACATGGTAAAGTAACAAAAATAATGCCTTATGGAGCTTTCATAGATATCGGGGAAGGTTTAGAAGGATTAGCTCATATAAACAACTTAGCTTGGAAAAGAGTAGAGTCTGTTGAAGATGTAGTTTCTGAAGGACAAGAATTAGACGTTTATGTATTAGAAGTAAATAAAGAAAATAATAGAATAGCTTTAGCAGTAAAAGATATAAACAACGATCCATGGCAATTAATAGCTAAAGAAGTTGCTGTTGGTGATGTTATAACTGGTAAAGTTGTTAGAACTATAGATAGAGGAGCTTTCGTTGAAATAAAAGAAGGTGTTGAAGCTTATTTACCAATATCTCAATTAAGCGAAAAAAGAGTTCCAACAGTAAGCAGCGTAGTAAATCCTGGTGATGAAATAGAAGCTAAAATATTAAACTTCCATCCAGAAGAAAAAAGAATGTTAATATCTATAAAAGAAGTTAATGCAGAGCCAGAAGAAGATTACACTCAATTTATGAAACCTGAAGAATCTTTAGGTGCTACAATTGGCGACGCTATAAAAAAAGCTGGAAAATAATAATTAAACATTAAAATAAGAGCTGTCTCAGTATTGGGGCAGCTTGAATCATTTTATACTAAATATCATAGAGAGGAAGAATAATGAAAGCAATAATAGATATGCATACACATACTGTTGCAAGTGGACACGCTTACAGCACAATACATGAAAATATACAATTTGCTAAAAAACATGGCATGAAATTTCTTGGGACATCTGACCATGGTTCAACAATGACAGGCGGACCAGCAGAATACTTTTTTCACAATCTAAAAGTAGTTCCAAGAGAAATGGATGGCGTTAAAATATTAAGAGGTATGGAAGCTAATATACTTGATGTTAATGGAAATATAGACGAATTAGATTCAAAAGCTCTTGATGGTCTTGATTATCTAATAGCTAGTCTTCATATAGTATGTATAGAACCATCTACTAAAGAAGACAATACAATGGCAATCCTTAACGTTATGGATAAAGAAAAAGTAAAAATAATAGGTCATCCAGATGACGCTAGATATGAGCTTGATTATGAAGCTATAGTAAAAAAAGCAAAAGAAAAAAATATATTATTAGAAGTAAATAATTCATCATTATCACCAAATACATCTAGAGAAGGCGCTAGAGAAAATATACTGAAATACCTAGAACTTTGTAAAGAATACGGTGTAAGAATAATAATGGGAACAGACTCTCATATATGTTATGATATAGGAGTTTTCCAATATGCAGAAGCAATAATTGAAGAAGCTAATTTCCCAAAAGAATTAGTAATCAATTATTGGGAAGATCAAATTATAGAATTTTTCGGAATTTAATGAATTGAAGAAAATATACAAAAACTTATTGACAATAAATGGTAAATGATATATTATTTTAATTAAGTTAAGAAAATACACAAAATAACAACAAAAACTAAACAAAGGCGTTGAGTAGAAGTAGTAGGAATTTATGAAGCTTACAGAGAGCCAAAGGCTGGTGTGATTTGGCAGTGGATGAATCTGAACTTGTCTAGGAGCTGTTTACCTAGGGTAAAACGTTAGTCTACGTTATAAGGCAGACAGTTAATTTTAACTGTTACAGAGTGAACTTTTTATAAGCTAACTAGAGTGGTACCGCGAGAATACAACCTCGTCTCTAATTTTTAGAGACGGGGTTTTTTTAACACAAAAAATAAAAGAGATAAGGCCAATCTCAATTAAATTTTAAATTTTTTTAATATTTGGTAAATAACTAATAATAACTGGGACTCGATAAGAGAAAAATAATAGGGAATAAAAAAGCACAAAATAAAAAATAACTAGGGAATATAAACACATATAAAGGCACATATGTTAAATAAGTACATGGGCAAATAGTACAAATAACTGAGTAAAGCGGAAAAATACTCAAACTAAATATCAGAAAATACTGAATAATATACAAAATACACAATGTGAATAGTTAATACAGGGGGATAAAAAATGAGAAATAGTGAGTTTAATTATAAAAAATATGTAAAACCAGACTTTCAACCAAAAAACTTTACAAATCGTGAATGGCCAGACAAGGATATCACAAAAGCACCTATTTGGTGTAGTGTAGATTTAAGAGACGGGAATCAATCACTACCTACTCCAATGAGCGTAGATGAAAAAATGAAAATGTTTAAAATGTTGTTAGATGTAGGATTCAAAGAAATCGAAATAGGATTTCCATCAGCGTCACAAACTGAATACGACTTTTTAAGAAAGTTAATAGATGAGAACTTAATACCAGATGATGTTAAGGTACAAGTTTTAACTCAATCAAGAGAACACTTAATAACAAAGACTTTTGAGGCATTAAGAGGATGTAAAAATGCAATAGTGCATTTATATAATTCAACATCAGTATTACAAAGAGATGTAGTGTTCAATATGGAAAAAGACGAAATAATAGGAATAGCTGTTAAAGGGGCAAAATTAATGAAAGAAGAAGCAGCTAAATATCCAGAAACAAACTTCCAATTTGAATATTCACCAGAAAGTTTTACAGGAACTGAGATGGAATATGCTCTTGAAATTTGTGAGGCTGTTATGGATGTTTGGGAGCCAACACAAGAAAATAAGATGATAATAAATTTACCATCAACTGTAGAAATGACTACACCAAACAGATATGCAGACCAAATAGAATGGTTCAGCAAAAATATTAAAAATAGAGATTGTGTGACAATAAGTTTACATCCACACAATGATAGAGGAACATCAACTGCAGCTGCTGAGTTAGGGTTATTAGCAGGAGCAGATAGAATAGAAGGTACATTATTTGGAAATGGTGAAAGAACAGGAAACTTAGACATATTAATAGTGGGAATGAATATGTACGCACAAGGTGTAGATCCTGAGCTAGACTTTTCAAATATAAATGAAATAGCAGATATATACAAAAACTGCACAAAATTAAATATACATGAAAGACATCCATATGTCGGTGATTTAGTCTTTACTGCTTTTTCTGGTTCACACCAAGATGCAATCAGAAAAGGAATGAAAGCGAGAGAAGCTAGAGGTGAA
Source organism: uncultured Intestinibacter sp. (assembly GCF_902468165.1). Classification (NCBI taxonomy): domain Bacteria; kingdom Bacillati; phylum Bacillota; class Clostridia; order Peptostreptococcales; family Peptostreptococcaceae; genus Intestinibacter; species uncultured Intestinibacter sp. The sequence continues at coordinate 19,993 of NZ_CABQXJ010000018.1, read as the reverse complement.
TATGTATGGCAAGTTCCATATTTACCATTAGACCCTCACGATTTAGGAAGGGAATACACAGAAATAATAAGAATAAATTCTCAATCTGGTAAAGGTGGAGCAGCATATATCATGGAAAGCGAATTTGGATATAATATGCCAAAAGCTATGCAGACATACTTTGGAAAAGTAGTAAAAAGATGTTCAGACTCAATGGGTAAAGAACTTTCTCCACAAGAGATATTCAACTTATTTAAAAAATGGTATATCGATATAGAAACACCATACAAATTAACAAAATATAAAATAAGCTCAGTAGATTCTGATTCATTTGATGTTGATAGCAATAATATAGAGACAAATAGCTTATCATTAGAAGCAGTAATAAACTTTGACGGCCATGATTATACAATTAAAGGAACTGGTAATGGTCCAGTAGATGCATTTAGTAATGCATTAATGCAACAAGATGAAAAAGAATTACAACCACTTAAAAACTATAAATTCGTTCACTACCATGAACATGCTCTTGGTGAAGGTTCACATGTTAAAGGGGTTGCTTATATTCAAATTGATACAGGTGCAGACGAACCATATTTCGGAGTTGGAATTTCTGAAAATATCAATACAGCAGCAATAAGCGCACTTATGAACGCTATTAATAAGAGCTATATAAAAATGAATGTAAACTAAGGATAATTGGGAGGATATGCCGATGGGGATGACAATGACACAAAAAATATTAGCAAAACACGCTGGTATGGATGAAGTAAAAAAAGGACAATTAATAGAAGCTAACTTAGATTTAGTTTTAGGAAATGATATAACTACTCCAGTTGCAATAACTGAATTTAATAAATTAGGAATAGATGAAGTATTTGATAATACTAAAGTCACAATAGTATGTGACCACTTCACACCAAATAAAGATATAAAAAGTGCAGAACAATGTAAAGTTGCTAGAACTTTTGCAAGAGGAAAAGAAGTCGTAAACTATTTTGATGTTGGTCAAATGGGAATAGAACATTGCTTATTACCAGAAAAGGGATTAGTAACAGCAGGTGATGTAGTAATCGGTGCTGATTCACATACTTGCACATACGGAGCACTTGGTGCATTTTCAACAGGTATAGGTTCGACTGATATGGCAGCTGGCATGGCGACAGGAAAGGCATGGTTTAAGGTACCTGGAGCAATCAAATTTGTTCTAAAAAATAAACCATCTAAATGGATAAGTGGTAAAGATATAATCTTACACATAATCGGCGAAATTGGAGTTGATGGAGCTAGATATATGTCAATGGAATTTGTGGGAGATGGTGTGCAACACTTATCAATGGATGACAGATTTACAATATGTAACATGGCTATAGAAGCAGGGGCTAAAAATGGTATATTCCCTGTTGATGAAAAAACTAAAGAATATATAAAAACTCATCCATGCAAAACTATCGAAAAAAATCCAACTGTATATGAAGCAGACGAAGATGCTGAATATGACAGAGTGATTGAAATAGATTTAAGCGGGTTAAAACCAACAGTAGCATTCCCACATCTACCAGAAAACACAAAAACTACTGATGAAATAACAGAAGATATAAAAATAGATCAAGTAGTAATCGGTTCATGTACAAATGGTAGAATTGAAGATATGAGAATTGCTGCCGAAATAATGAAAGGTAAAAAAGTTGCTGATGATGTGAGATGTATAGTTTTCCCAGGAACACAAGCAATCTACCTTGAAGCAATAGAAAAAGGATATATAACTGATATGGTACTTGCAGGTGCTGCAATTTCGACACCAACATGTGGACCTTGTTTAGGTGGACATATGGGAATATTGGCAGCAGGCGAAAGAGCAGTGTCAACTACAAATAGAAACTTTGTAGGAAGAATGGGACATACGGAGTCTGAAGTTTATTTAGCAAGTCCAGCAGTTGCAGCAGCATCTGCAATAACAGGAAAAATATCATCACCAAGTGAAGTTTGTGGAGGGGAAAAATAATATGTTAGCAAGTGGAAAAGTTTTTAAATACGGAGATAATATAGATACAGATGTAATTATACCAGCGAGATACTTAAATACTCCTGATATGAAAGAATTAGCATCTCACTGTATGGAAGATATAGATAAAGAATTTGCTCAAAAAGTAGAAGAAGGAGACATCATAGTAGCAAACAAAAACTTTGGATGCGGTTCATCAAGAGAACATGCTCCAATAGCAATAAAAGAAAGTGGGATATCTTGTGTAATAGCATCAACTTTTGCGAGAATATTCTACAGAAATGCAATAAACATAGGTCTTCCAATACTTGAATGTGACGAAGCAGCAAAAGGAATTGAAGAAGGCGACAAAGTTGAAATTGACTTCAATACAGGTGTAATTAAAAATATAACTAAAAACGAAACTTATCAAGCAGAACCATTCCCAGAATTTATGCAAAATATAATTCAAAATGGCGGCTTAATTAAATCAATAGAAAAAAATAAATAAAATATACTACAAACATAAAAATAAATTATCAAATATAAGATAATAAATTAGTAAATATACTTGTAGAAATAAATTATATAAATAAATTAAAAATAATAAAAATATAAGGGAAAAGAAGTCAACTAGGGGGATTATTATAGATGGATTTTAATATAGCAGTAATAAAAGGGGACGGTGTCGGTCCAGAAATAGTAAACGAAGGATTAAAAGTTTTAGACAAAATAGCTCAAAAATATAATCATAAATTTAAATATACAAATGTATTAGGCGGTGGTGCAGCAATTGATGAAACAGGAGAACCACTACCAAAAGAATCGCTAGATATATGCAAAGCAAGTGATGCAGTTTTATTAGGTGCAGTTGGTGGACCAAAATGGGACAATATAGACAGCGAAAGAAGACCAGAAAAAGGTCTATTAGCTCTTAGATCTGGTCTTGGATTATTTGTAAATTTAAGACCAGCAACAATGCACGAAAGCATTAAAGAAACATCTCCACTTAGAGCTGACATAGTAGAAAGAGGTATAGATTTTGTCGTTGTAAGAGAACTTACAGGAGGAATCTATTTTGGAGAAAGAAAAACAGGAATAGAAGATTGCATTGAGTTTGCATATGATGTTGAAAAATACGACGAAAACGAAATAAGAAGAATAGGCAAAAAGGCTTTTGAAACAGCAATGATAAGAAATAAAAAATTAACTTGTGTAGATAAAGCCAACGTTCTTGATAGCTCTAAATTATGGAGAAAAATTTTAAATGAATTATCAAAAGAATATCCAGAAGTCGAATTATCATATATGTATGTAGATAATGTAGCTATGCAATTAATAAAAGACCCTTCTCAATTTGATGTTATAGTAACTAATAACATATTTGGAGATATAATATCAGATGAGGCATCAATGATAACTGGCTCTATTGGGATGTTACCATCAGCATCTGTCAGAGAAGACGACTTCGGGATGTATGAGCCAATTCATGGTAGTGCACCTGATATAGCATGTCAAAATATAGTAAACCCAATAGCTACAATATTATCAGTGGCTATGATGCTTAGATATAGTTTTAAATTAGAAGAAGAAGCAAAAGCAATTGAAGATGCAGTTGAAAATGTCTTAAATGCAGGATATAGAACAAAAGACATCTACAATGGTGTTGGAGAAGTAGTTGGAACAAAAGAAATGGGCGATTTAATAGCGAAGCAAATATAATAAATCAAATTTAATTATATTTAATATAAATAACTCATAAATATTATGATTAAAGTAAATAAACGAAACTAAAATCCATAAAGTCTATATACAGACTTTATGGATTTTAGTTTTTAATAAAAAAAAATCACCCTTGAGGTGATTGATTAAAATAAAAAATACATATTATAAAAAATACATATTATAAGACAGGGTTATTTTTCTATTCTATCTTTTGGGGAAAGTAGAATATGAATTAAGTTATAGAAAAATAAAAAAAGCCAAAAGACTACAAAGTCTTCTGACTTGATTTGCATGTTTTCAAACATATTTTATCAATAACTTAATTTATATTTAAATTGTATAGAAGAATGCAAACTATGTCAATTAAAATTGGAAAAATATTGAAAAATATTTGTAAATATGGAAGTACATAAGCAATATAGGACTGCAAAAAAGTGAAATTTATCTATTTGTTGACAATAAAAAAATATAGTGCTACTATTTAACTAAATTAACCACAAAAATATAAATTATGAAATTAAACCACGAAGGCTTAGAAGTTCTTTGAGAACTATATGTTTTTGTGGTTTTTTAAATTATAAGGAAATTATACATTATCTGGTTTGTGGATAATGTATAATTTCCAACTTATTAACTTAAGCAACGGAATCTTTGATTCGTTGGCGATATGAACGAAGTGAATTTTTTTAATGCTAATTTTAAGGAGATGGTATTTATGCATATGGCAGACGCTTTATTATCACCAGCAGTTGGTGGAGTTATGTGGGTAGCTGCAGCAGGAACATTGGCTTATTCTGCAACAAAATTATCAAAAGGTGATTTAGAAGATCTAGACAACCCTAAGTCAATTAGTTTTGATAAAAAAATACCTTTAATGGGGGTACTTGGAGCATTTGTATTTGCATCACAAATGATAAACTTCACAATTCCAGGTACAGGCTCAAGTGGACATATTGGAGGCGGAATTTTATTAGCATCATTATTAGGTCCTGAGGCAGGATTTTTGACAATAGCTTCCGTATTAGTAATTCAATGTTTATTCTTTGCTGATGGAGGACTTTTAGCTCTCGGCTGCAACATGATTAATATGGGATTTTTTGCATGCTTTATAGGATTTCCATTTATATATAAAAAAATCTTAAAAAATGGATTTACTCCTACAAAAATCATGATTGCATCCATAATTTCAGTTGTAATTTCACTTCAACTTGGAGCATTTGGAGTAGTTTGTGAGACAATGTTATCAGGTGTAACAGAACTTCCATTTAGTACTTTTGTGATCCTAATGCAACCAATACATTTAGCAATAGGTTTAGTTGAAGGAATCTTAACAGGATGCGTACTTATATTTATTTATAATGCAAAACCAGAACTACTTATTGGATATGATGGAAGTAGTGTAAAAGAAAATGTGAGTGTTAAAAAAGTTGCTTTAGTTTTAGTAGTTGTAGCAGCTTTAATAGGTGGAGGATTATCTTTATTTGCATCAGCAAATCCTGATGGGCTTGAATGGTCAATACAAAAAGTAACAGGAAGTACTGAGTTAGATAGAAGTAATAATGTATCAAAAACACTTGAATCAGTACAAGAAAGTACAGCGTTTTTACCAGACTATGCATTTAAATCAGACGCAGAAAATACTGCAGGGACTAGTGTTTCTGGTATAGTTGGTTCAGCTATAACACTTGGACTAGCTGCATTAATTGGATTTGGTGCAAGTAAGGTTAAAAAAACTTCAGATAATAACACTAAAAAACATGCTTAGTAAAATATAAGGAGATGCTTTAAATGTCTAGTTTGAGTGAGTCTATATATAAATTGAATAAAATTGATGATTTGGGAAAACAAAAGAGTATTATACATGGCATAAACCCTGTTGCAAAACTAATAATAACTATATTATACATAGTATTTGTAGTGTCTTTTCCAAAATACAATATTTCAGGATTGCTTCCATTTATAATTTACCCAATACTGATAATATATTTAGCTGATATACCTCTAAAATTAGTTCTTAAAGCATCTCTTATAGGTTTACCAATCATAACAGGATTAGGCGTTTTTAACTTAATCTTTGAAAGAACAGTAGCATTTTATTTTGGAATCGTTCCTATAACATTAGGGGCGATTTCGCTTATATCATTATTTATAAAAGGGATGCTCACTATTACTGCGGGTATTTTGCTTATTTGCACAACCGGAATAGAAGGTCTTGCAAAATCTCTTAGAGATATAAAAGTACCAAAAGTTTTTACAAATCAAATAGTGTTTATGTACAGATATATATTTGTGCTTATAGAGTCAGTTAGTGAAGTATATAATGCATATATGTTAAGAGCTCCAAACCAAAAGGGAATAAACTGTAGACTATGGGGTTCGCTTTTAGGTCATCTATTACTTAGAAGTTTTTCGAGAGCAGATAGAATATACAACGCTATGATTTTGAGAGGGTTTGATGGAGAATATGTTACATTTACTAATGAAAAAATGCTACTAAAAGATTATTTATATATGTTATTTTGGATTTTATTTTTTATAATAATTAAATTTATAAATATACCGCTATTTATAGGAAATTTAGTTGTAGGAATTTTATAAATAATTTAGACAGGGAGTATAGACAATGAGAGATATTAGTATTCAAATTAAAAATTTATATTATAAATATCCAGATGGTTATGAAGCATTAAAACATATAGATTTAACTTTATATAAAGGTGAATCGCTTGGTATTGTGGGACCAAATGGAGCAGGAAAATCCACTTTATTACTTCAACTAACTGGGATAAATAGACCCTCAAGTGGAAAAATAGAAATTAATTCATTGGAAGTAAATAAAAAAAATCTATCGCAAATTAGAAAAGATATTGGATTTGTATTTCAAAATCCAGAAGATCAACTTTTTACAACAAGTATATACGAAGATGTAGCTTTTGGCCCTAAAAATTATAAATTGAGCAGAGAAGAAGTGGATAAAAGAGTTACAGAGTCACTAAAAAAGGTCGGAATATTAGAATTAAAAAATAGGGCTCCATATAGATTATCAGGAGGACAAAAAAACTTAGCCGCTATTGCAACCGCTATATCAATGAACCCATCAATACTTATAATGGATGAGCCAACCTCTGCACTAGACCCAAAAGCGAGAAGAAATTTAATAAACCTTTTAAATAGTTTTGATTATACAAAAGTAATAGCTAGTCATGATTTGGACATGATATTAGATACTTGTGATAGAACAGTTGTATTAAAAGAGGGGCAAATATTTGCTGATGGAAATACACAAGATATACTACTAGATAATGATTTAATGCAAGAGTGTGATTTAGAATTGCCGCTATCGTGCCAAAAGAGAAGGTTTAATTGTAAAATTAAATAATTATTAACATATAAAAGGAGGGCGATTATGAGCCAAGTAAGCTTTTTTAATTCAATAGCTAAAGATTGGGATAATATTAGTAAAGTAGATGAATCAAAAATAAATTATCTTTTATCACAAATTGATATACAAGAAAATGATACTATTTTAGATATAGGAACTGGAACAGGTGTACTTATTCCATTTTTATCTAAGTTAAATTCAAAAGGAAATATAAAGGCAGTAGATATGTCATGTAATATGCTCGATATAGCAAGAAAAAAATTCAAAGATATAGATAATGTAGAATTTGCTTTATTAAATATTGAAAAGGATGAATTAGATGAAAAATTTAATAAAATAATACTTTACTCTATGTTTCCACATTTAGAAAATAAAACGAATACAATAAAAAAATTAATACAGAATAACTTATTAGAAGGTGGAAAACTTATTATAGCACATTCAGATAGTAGAGAATATTTAAATAATATGCATAAAAATAAAGATAAAATAGTTAGTGAATCTAGACTTATTGATATAAATGATCAAAAGAAGATATTTGAAGATGTGGGATTGAAAGTAGAAGCAGCTTTTGAAGATGACAATATTTATTATATAGTTTTAAAAAAATAAATAGAAAATTTTAAGGGGGAAATACTTATGAATCAAAAAACTATAGGAACAAAACAATTAATTTTATCGGGATTATTTATAGCATTTGGCATTATACTACCGATGTGCTTTCATGTATTTAATATGGGTGGGTCTATATTTTTACCAATGCATATACCTGTATTAATATCTGGATTTTTACTTGGACCAATTTGTGGTGCTATTGTTGGAGTTATAACGCCAATATTAAGCAGTTTTTTAACTGGTATGCCACCAGTTTTACCAACAATGCCTATAATGGCTTTAGAACTTTGTGGTTATGGTATTGTTTCTGGAATTCTATTTTCTAAAACAAATAAAATTTATATATCACTTATTTTAGCAATGATTGTAGGGCGAATTTTTGCATTATTTGGGGCTTTTTTAGCATCACTTACATTTGCACCAGATATAAACCCTATAATGTATATTGTAACAGGAGTTACAACAGCAGTTCCTGGAATGATAATTCAACTGATATTTATACCTATTTTGGTTAAGTTTTTAGTATCAAATCCTGAAATACGTAAATCTTTAGCGTCTTAAGAAGAAATTTTGAAAGAATACTATTATTAATAGGGAAAAAGAGGCAGTATGTTTATGTAGTTGCATAAAAGGAGGTTTAATTAATTGAAAAATAAAGTTTGGGATTTGTTGGGATATAAAGTTGATATAGGAGAAAAAATTTGCTTTACAATACATCCATATGATGAAAAGTATGATATACCAGTTACTGTGATAAATGGGATAAATTCTGGTAAAACAATTGTTGTAAGTGCTGGTATTCATTCAGGGGAATACCCAGGAGTTGCAGCTTGTGGCATACTTTCAGAACAAATAGATCCTTTAAAGGTAAATGGACGTATTATAATTTTGCACTGTATAAATACTAAGGGATTTTTTTCGAAACATGAAAGATTTATGCCAGAAGATGGCGGTAATATGAATGGTATTTTTCCAGGAGATAAAGAAGGAACAATTAGTAAAAAATTAGCTGCATTTCTTGAAGAAAATATTATGAGTGAAGCAGATTTTATAGTAGACCTTCATAGTGGTGGAGGTGAAGAACTTTTGTTACCATGTCTTTTCTTTCCTGTTGCAGCGAGTGAAGAGGTAAATGAAATATCATTAGAAGTGGCAAAGGCGACAACAATTAACCATTTAATTGCATCGACAGCAAAGGATGGATTTTATAGCTATGCAACAACTAAAGGTATTCCAGCTATATTACTTGAAAGGGGAGCTTTTAATAAATGCGATAGAATTGATTATGAATCTTATGTTGAAGATGTTTACTTAATTTTAGATTATTTTAAAGTTATAGATAAAAAAGAAAAAAAGTCATTAGGAGTGAAATTTATTTGGAGAAAAACAGAGTATATGACATGTAAACAAACAGGACTTTGGTATTCAGATATAGAAGCTGGTATGATACTAAAAAAAAATGATTTAATAGGGTGTGTTAAAGATTTTTATGGAAATCTTTTAGGCGAGTATAGAGTTACTGAAGATTGTAGAGTTATGTATAATCATGCTGGATTGATGATACAAAAAGATGGCGTTATAGGAGCTTTTGGAGATTTAAGACATGTTGAGATAATTGATTAATACTATTTAATGTTAACGTTAGTATTATATTTAAATATAATAAAAATAGCCACTTTTAAAGTGGCTTAAATATTTATTGAATATAATATAAAGTGATTATTATCATACTTATAAAATAGGTTATTTGTTATACATATGACATCTAACTCTTCTGTCTCCAATCTCCTTAATTTCAGGATTACAAGAATTACAAATTTCTATTCTATCTGGACACATTTCTTTAAATTTACATCCACCTGAATGTTGAAGCTTTTCATAATTTATATCTTTATTTTCATCAATATTATCTATCGTCATTATGCATGAAAGAAGAAGCTTTGTGTAAGGATGCATTGGGTTTTCAAATATATCTTCTGCATTTCCGCTTTCAACTTCGTTACCTTTATACATAACTAAAATTCTATCACATAAATATTTTGCTAAAATCAAATCATGAGTTATAAATATATAGGACATGTCCAATTTTTCTTTTAGTTCAACTAGTAGTTCGATAATTTGAGCTTGAACAGAAACATCAAGAGCACTAGTAATTTCATCACAAATTAATAGCTGTGGTTTTAAGATTATTGAACGAGCTATAGCAGCTCTTTGACATTCACCGCCGCTAATTTTGTTTATATGTCTATTTTTGTATTCTGACTTTAGTCCAACTAAGTTTAATGCTTCATCTACTTGGTTATTAATTTGATGTTTATTTAATCCTAAAGTGTATTTTAATCCAGCACTAATACTAGTTTTTAGTTTTTTTCGTGGATTAAAAGAATCAATAGGATTTTGAAAGATCATCTGAATATCTTTTCTTGTTTTTCTAAGTTCAGATCTATTCATAGTAACTAAATCTTTTCCTAAAAAGTTAATTTCTCCACTATCAGGTTCTACAAGCTTAACTAGCATTTTTGCAATTGTACTTTTACCACTACCACTTTCACCTACGATTCCAAGACATTCCTTTCTACCTAATTGAAAGTTTATGTTGTCAACAGCAGTAAAAACAGAATTATTTTTATTAAAGGTTTTTGTAAGATTTTTTACATCTAATATCATAGCACTTCTCCAAGATAAATATTATTTTCAACCTCTGTATATTTTAAACAAGATGTAAAATGTCCATTTGAAGTTTCTTTTAGTTCTGGTTTTGTCGTTTTACATTTTATATCACATATTTTACATCTATCATAGAAAGGACAACCTTCTATTACAGAACCAAATTCGGGTATTTTACCATCGATACCTTTTGGAGTCTCTCCATTTAATGTTGGAATGGATTTTAATAATTCAATAGTATACTGATGTTGAGGATTTTTTAAAATTTCTATTTTAGGACCAATTTCAAGTAGATGACCATAATACATAACCCCTATTGTATCTGAAATATTAGCGACAATACCCATATTATGTGTAACCATTATAATACTTGTATCAAAATTGTTTCTAAGTTCTTTTAGAGTTTGAACAACCTGTGCTTGAACTGTAACATCTAATGCTGATGTAGGTTCATCTGCTAATATCAGTTTTGGCTTATTTATCATAGCAAGTCCAAGGGATACCCTTTGATTAATACCACCACTAAGCTCAAAAGGATAGTTTTTTAATATTCTTTCAGCATCTTCAAGATGTAGATTTTTAAGTAAGTTTACAATGTCTTTATGCTTTTGTTTTTTACTTGTTTTATTATGTTTCATAATTTCAAGAAATTGATTTTCTATTTTAGTAATAGGGTCTAGGAATAATGTGGCTTGTTGAAAGACCATAGAAATATCTTTTCCATATATATTTTGATTTTCGTTTTTTAATAGATTTTTGTCTTCAAACGTGATACTACCGCTATCTACTTTTCCGTCATTTCCTAAAATATTCATAATAGCTTTAAGAACAGTACTTTTACCACTACCACTTTCACCGACTATTCCTAATATTTCACCTTTATTTATTTTTAAAGAAACATCCCTTACAATAGGGACACTATCGTAAGAGATGTTTAAATTATTTATTTTAAGCAAATTATCACTCCTATTCTTGTATATCTACATTAGCATCAAGTAAGTAGTATTCAGATGGATTTGCTACACAATTTTTAACTTTTTTATTCATAACGTATGTATAATTAGCATGACCTATAGCTATATATCCATAATCATCCATTACTTTATCAACTATATCACTAGCTAGTTCATCACGTTTTTTAGTATCGAATTCAGAATCAAGTTCTTTTGTTAAAGTGTCAACTTCGCTATTGCTATATTTTCCGTAGTTACTACTTCCGCTAGAAGCAAATGCTATATCTATAAAGTATTGAGGATCACCAGTTGGAAGCATAGTGAAGCTCCATAAAGATATATCGAAGTTACCATTTTTACATTCATCCATCATATTATCAACTATTTGAACATTTAACTCTACACCTATTTCAGCAAGTTGTGATTTTAAAGCCTCACTAAAAGTAGGTAATTCAGCTTTTGTAGAGTAAGTTATTAATTTTAGAGATAATTTTTCACCATCTTTTTCTAATATTCCATCATTATCAGTGTCTTTATATCCTGCATCTTTTAATAATTTTTTAGCTTTTTCTACATTAAATTCATACCCTGAACCACAGTAAGAAACATAAGTTGGATATAAACCTTTAGCAGCAGTAGAACCACCATTATTTAAAGTTTCATTGTATTTATCTCTATCTATACATAAACTTATAGCTTCACGAACATTTTTATCTTGGATAAACTTATTACTGTAGTTTAAAAATAACATTTGAGCTCTAGAACCTGCGTTACTAGATATAGTATAGTTATCGTCGTTTTTATAATCATCTAAGCTAGTATTTGGCATACTTACAGCAACATCAACTTCACCAGATTTAGTAGCCATATCAAGAGCACTTGTATCAGCTAAAACTTTAAATGTAGCAGAATCTAATTTTACATCCCCATTCCAGTAATTTTCATTTTTAGCTACATCAAATTGAGTTTTTTCTTTGTAACCAGTTGCAACAAATGGACCAGTACATATTGGATTTGTATCACTATTTTCTTTATCACTTACATCTACTATTATTCCCATTGGTTCGCATAGACTGGCAGGTAAGCCAGGATTAGCATCTTTAGTTTTTATAGTAAGTGTTAAGTCATCAGCTTCTATAGTATCTACATTATAAAGTTCTACTGCACGTTCATTTACCTTTAGAGTGTCTTCTAAAGATGCTTTAACAGCCTTAGCGTCAACTTTATTACCATTAGAGAATGTAATACCATCTTTTAATTTAAACACCCAAGTTGTATTATCCGTACTTTCATATGTATCTACTAAAAATGGAGTTACATTTAATTTATCATCTGATTTGAAAAGTGTTTCTCCGATACCATATCTACTAACATACCAACCATTCCAGTCTTGGTGAGGATTTAGATTGTTAGGTGATTGAGTATCAGCAAATACTAGAGATTTTGCTGAATTATTTCCTGAATTTCCTCCCGAAGAAGAGTTACTAGTGCTGCTGCATCCTGTTAAAACTCCTAGCGACATAATCAATGCGCTTGATACAGCTATTAATTTTTTTAATTTCATTGTGAAATTACCCCCTAAATATATATTTTTTATTTAAAATTTAAAAATTTTATACTGTTTTAATAAGCATCTAACTAAAGTAAAAAATGCTTATTGTTTGATATCAAATCTATCTCTTAACTCATCTCCTAAAAGATTGAACAAAAATACTACTAATAATATTGCAATACCAGGGAAAATAATCATCCAAGGTGCATTGTATATATATTTTCTAGCTTCATTCATCATAAGTCCCCATTCCGGAGTAGGTGGTTGTGCCCCTAAACCTAAAAAACAAAGCCCCGCAATTTCAAGTATCATTCCCCCTATATCTAACATAGCCATAACTAGTAGAGTAGAAGCTATGTTTGGAATTATATCAGTTAGGATAATTTGATAACCTTTTGCTCCACATAATAAAGCAGATTTTATATAATTTGATTCTTTCGCTGAAATAGCTAAACTTCTCGCCATTCTAGCGTATTTTGTCCAGTTAATAATACAAATAGCTATTATTGTATTTTTTAAACTTGGTCCAAGCATACCAGCTACAGCTATAGCTAAGATTAAACTTGGAAAAGATTGTAGTATTACTGTTATTTTCATTAAAATATTGTCTATTATTCCACCATAATATCCAGCTGTAACACCAATTATCATCCCAAATGCAAATATAAAAACGGTTATAATTAAGGATGAAAATAAAGAAGTTTTTAAGCCACAAATAACTCTAGAAAATAAATCTCTTCCTAGGTTATCTGTTCCAAATATATGCGTATTAGACGGTGAAAGCAAAACAGTAGTTAAATCAGCCTTAATTGGGTCATAAGGTACAATTTTGTCAGAAATAAGTGCTATAATAAATAGCATTATTATTAAAGAAGAATAAATTAATATTTTTCTATTTTTTTTGTCTACAATTATATTTATCAGATTGTTTGTAACTGACTTTTTAACTAAACTATTTCTTTTATCAGATGTTGGACTTATCATTTTGAATTTTCACCTCTCCTTCTTTTTAAGCGAGGATCAAATAAATAATATGATTTATCTGTTAAGTAATTTATAAATAAGAAAATAAAAGACATCCAAACAATATATCCTTGTACTACAGGATAATCTCTACTTGATATAGCCTCAACTGCATATTTACCTATACCTGGCCACATAAATACTGTCTCAACAATAGTTGCTCCTCCTAATAGACTTCCAAAAGATAGTCCAATCATAGTGATTATTGGAAGTGCACATCCTTTTAGAACATGTTTAAATAAAATTTCTTTTTTTGATACACCACGGACTTTAAGTCCTATAACATATTCCTTATTTAGCTCTTCTAGAATAATACTTTTTATTTGTCTTATGAATTTTGATGCTATCCCGACAACCATTGTAATAGTAGGTAAAATTATAGCACTTGGTCCATCGTTTGATACCGGAAGAAGTCTAAATTTATAACATACAAAATACATAAGTATAAGAGCTATAAAAAATGACGGCATTGAAGGACCAAATAAGCTTAAAATCCTTATTATTTTTTCAGATAATTTATTATTATTTGATGCTGCAAATATACCTATTGGTAGAGCAATGATAACAGAAATTATTAGAGATAATAATGCTAAATATAAAGTTGCGGGAAGTTTAGATAATATTTCTTGGCTAACAGGTCTATTATATTTTATAGAAGTACCTAAATTACCTGTAGCTAGACCCTTTAACCAAGTTGTATATTGTTCTAAAAAAGACTTATTTAAACCTAATTCTTCTTTTTTCGCATTTATTACTTCTTGTGAAATAGTAGAGCCGTTTGAAGACATCATTATTTCTACTGGATCGCCAGGAGATATATACATAAGCGCAAATGAGATAAAGGTTACACCTATAATGATTATTAATGCGCTTAATAATTTTTTTAGGCTTAAAATATTAAATATTTTTTTTATTAAAATCACATCCTTTCTATTTAAAATGCCAAAAAAGGCAAAAAAAGGCCCAATACTATCTCTGATAGTAATAGAGCCTTCATAACCCAATTATAATTACTTACAAATAATAACATGAATGTATAAAAATGTAAAAAAATTATAATATAATTTATGTTATGATGATTTATTCTTAAAAATGGTATATAATAATAATAAATTAAAAAAATAAAATAGTTGAAAAAATCCATGAAGGAAAAGATGTGAACATCTTATACATTCATGGATTTTTTTATTTATAAATTGAATTAAAGGGGTGAGTTAAATTGGAATTAATAAATAAGGTAAAAAGAGAATGGGAATACCATGCAAATGGATATAACAAGATAATCAAGGATGAATTAAAAAGCTTTAGGTCAGAAGCATGGATAAAATTAATTGAAGAACAAATTGGTGATAAAAAGGGGTTAAATATATTAGATATAGGATGTGGACCAGGATTTTTTTCAATAATACTTTCAAAGGCAGGTCATAATGTAGTAGGGATAGATTGTAGTGAAAACATGTTAGTTCAAGCAAAATTAAATGCAAAAGAAAATAATGTAAGTCCTAAATTTATTCAGATGGATAGTCACAATTTAGATTTTGAGGATAATACTTTTGATTTAATTATAAATAGAAATGTAACATGGACATTGATTGAACCAGTAAAAGCGTATAGAGAATGGTACAGGGTATTGAAACCAAAAGGAAAATTATTAATATTTGATGCAAATTGGTTTCTATACAAATATGATAATGCTTTAAAAATAGAAAATGATAAAAGAAGGGAACAGTGTATAGAGAAATATGGAAATACATATAGTTCTTTTGAAGGTCCAGAAGAATACATAGTAACAGATAAATTTCCACTTGAAGATAAAATACGTCCACGCTGGGATGAGATTACTTTGAGTAAAATAGGATTTAAAAATTTATTGGTAGAAAGAAATATAATAGATAGAGTATGGGATGAAAAAGAAAAATTATTATATGGGGCTACTCCTATGTTTATGATTAGTGCACAAAAAACAGATGAAAATTATGATTTAAATTCTGATTATATATCAGATTCTATAAAAAAATATTGGACAAACCGTTCACAAACTTATTCAGAACAAAATAATGCGGAATTACAATGTAGTCAAAATGAAATTTGGACACAAACCATATTAGAAAATGTTGATAAAAAAGGTTGTTTAAAAGTTCTAGATATAGGATGTGGACCAGGAGAATTTTCAATATTGATGGCAAAATCAGGGCATAATGTTACAGGTGTTGATATGACAGAAGCAATGCTAGAAAAAGCACGATTAAATGCAAAAAATTATAATGTAGATGTAAACTTTGTGAGTATGGATGTACAAAATCTTAAATTTGAAGATGAGACATTCGACTTAATTATATCTAGAAATGTAACTTGGAATTTGCAAGATATAGAAAATTTCTTCAAAGGTTGTAGAAGAATTCTAAAAAAAGACGGAAGAATGGTTTATTTTGATGCAAATTGGTATTTATACTTATACGATGAACAAGCCCGAAAAGATAGAGAAGATGCAGAGATTAAGTATAAAAAAATTTATAAAAAGGATCCTGAATATGCTGTGAGTAATGTTTCTTTAACTAATGTATCTTATGGACTTCCACTTTCAAAAGAAAAAAGACCTGAATGGGATAGAAATAATTTATCTAAATTTGGATTTAATATAATTAGAATAGATGAAAATATAAATCAAAGAGTTTTTAATGAAGAAGAACAAGTGAGATATTCAGCAACACCAATGTTTACAGTAGTAGTAGAGAAAAAATAAAATTAATATAAATTATTAAAGGAGAGTATCTAAAATAGAAATACTCTCCTGATTTTTGTGATAACAAATTAGAATATTAAAATTTGAAATTATATTGTAAAATAATATATGAACAAGTATTCATTTAATGAAAATTGTTATATGGTGATACAATATATTAATTAAAAATAAATTTAATTTGTGGGAATATAAAGGAGGAGAAAAATGGCAGTAACACAAATGACTAAAGGTAGTATTTCAAAACAACTTATATTGTTTTCTATTCCAATTTTAATTTCAAACTTATTTCAACAATTATACAATACAGTAGATACGGCGATAGTTGGAAGGTTTGTGGGAGCTAATGCTTTGGCAGCTGTTGGAACATGTAACTTAGTAGTTGTTTTTATGATTTACTTCTTTATAGGATTATCAAATGGATCTAGTATAGTTTTATCACAATCTTTTGGAGAAAACGACGAAGAAAAAGTATTCAAAACAGTTCATACAACAATGGGGCTTAGTTTTATATCAGGTATAGTATTAATGATAGTTGGTTTATTAAGTGCGGAAACTATTTTAAAAATGATAAATACTCCTGACGATGTAATAGGATATGCAGTTACATATATTAGAGTTTATTTCTTAAGTATGATTCCTATGATGATTTACAACATGGGAACAGGAATACTAAGAGCTATGGGAGATAGTAAAACGCCACTTTATTATTTAGGTGCAGCAGGGATATTAAATATAATCTTAGACTTAGTATTTATAATAGTATTTAATATGGGAGTAATGGGTGCAGCCCTAGCAACAACATTATCACAAACATTATCTGCAGTTTTAATAATGATAAAATTAATTAGCACTAATGAAGTATACAAACTTCATATAAGTAAAATAAAAATAGACAAAGAAATATTAAAACATATTTTAGTAATAGGCGTACCAACAGGATTACAATCTGTTTTAGTATGTTTCTCAAATATAATTGTACAATCAAAAGTAAACTTATTTGGATTAGATGTAATGGCAGCACTTACTGTATATTATAAAGTAGAAGGATTTATATACATGCCAATAGATGCTCTTGCTATGGCAGCGAGCAACTTCATAGGCCAAAATATCGGTGCTAGAAATGTTGAAAGAGTTAAAAAAGGTAAATCTTTAAGTATGAAAATGTGTGTAGGAATGACAGTATTAATTGGTGGAATAATAATGTTATTTAAAACTCCTATATTACACATATTCACAGAAGAAAAAGAAGTAGTAAAATACGGTTCACAATTTATAATGTTTATCGTACCACTTTACTTTATATATGCAATGAACCAAATATTATCAGGTGTACTTAGAGGTGCAGGAAAGACTTTTGTACCTATGATAATAGGTCTTGTATGTATGTGCGGATTTAGAGTAGGTTGGCTTGTTGTTATGATGGGAATTGTGAAAGATGTAAGAATAGTATATGCAAGTTATCCACTAACATGGATACTTACTAATATAGCAATGAGTATTTACTACTATAAAAGCAGTTGGATAAAAAAGACTACTGTTGAAAGAGTTGAAATGGTTTAAAGAGATTAAAATAATATAAAAACCTATATTATTTAGGATGCTATATTTAGTATTGAAAAAAATTTTACTTAAATGGTAAAAAAAGTATTGACGCTGGAAAATAATTTGTTATAATATTATATGAACACGTATTCATATAATATTAACATTATATTATATTTATAATTAAATACTTTAACTGAGAATAAAATTATGAAAATTTTACAGTGCAAAGATGCATATTTATTGATGCATACTTTGCTATGCAAATTTTCATAATTTTTTTTTGCGTGGAAATGTAAAAAATGGGGAGGAAAATTTAAATGAAACTAAAAAAATTAAAAAAGGTTTTAGCTCTGTCGCTTAGTGCACTTATATGCATGTCGGCAGTAGGATGCAGTAGTAGTAGTGCAGGGGAAGGTACTGAAAATAAAGATCAAATAGTATACGCTTGTACAAAAGATATTAGGGATATAAATCCACATCTTTATGGGGGAGAAATGTCAGCACAAAACATGGTATTTGAATCTTTAGTAAAAGAAACTGAAAAGGGGATAGAACCATGCTTAGCTGAAAGTTGGGAAATATCAGATGATGGAAAAGAATATACTTTCCACTTAAGAAAAGACGTTAAATTTACTGATGGGGAACCATTTAATGCAGAAGCAGTAAAATTAAATATGGATGCTATAGTATCTAATATAGAAAGACATTCTTGGTTAGATATGGTTAATGAAATTGAAGAAAATGTTGTTGTTGATGAATTTACATTCAAACTAGTATTAAAACATGCATACTATCCAACATTAACAGAATTAGCTTTAGTTCGTCCTTTTAGAATGATATCACCTAAATGTTTTATAGATGGTGAAACTAAAAACGGTGTAAGTGGATATGCAGGAACAGGTCCATATGTATTATCTGAGCATAAAGAAAATGAATATGCTATATTCGATACAAATGAAGATTATTGGGGAGAAAAACCAAAAGTAAAAGAAGTTAAATGGAGAGTTATGCCAGATGCTCAAACAATATTAATGGCACTTGAAAAAGGGGAAGTTGACTTATTATATGGAGCTGATGGTGACCAAATAGATATGGATTCATACAAAAAATTAGAATCTGAAGGAAAATATGTAACAGATATGAGTGAACCAGTAGCATCAAGAGCAATATTATTAAATGCTCATCAAGCTATAACAGGAGATAAAAATGTAAGACAAGCTTTACAATATGCTATAAATAAACAAGCTATAGTAGATGGTGTATTAAACGGTACAGAAGAAGTGGCTGACACATTAATGGCAAAAACAGTTCCTTACTGTGATATAGACTTAGAAGTTCGTTCTTATGATAAAGAAAAAGCTGGTGAATTATTAGATAAAGCTGGATGGAAAATGGGAGATGACGGATATAGATATAAAGACGGTAAAAAATTTGAAATAACTATATACTACAATTCAGATAACTCTCAAGAAGGAACAATCAGTGAGTATATGCAATCTGACTTAAAAGCAATAGGTGTAAAACTTAATATAGTTGGAGAAGAAAAACAATCATTCTTAGATAGACAAAAAAGTGGTGACTTCGATTTACAATACTCTTTATCTTGGGGTACACCATATGACCCTCAATCTTACTTATCTTCTTGGAGAATACCAGCACATGGTGACTACCAAGCTCAAGTAGGTATGGAAAAGAAAGAATGGGTTGACCAAACTATAACTGACTTAATGATAGAACCAAGTGAAGAAAAACGTACAGAAATGTATAAAGAAGTACTTACTTATATACATGATGAAGCAGTTTATATACCAATAAGTTATTCAAG
>NZ_CABQXJ010000017.1:0-40602 GCF_902468165.1 uncultured Intestinibacter sp. | reverse complement strand
TGAAATATCTGGCTTGGTTTGTTGTTGGTTTTAATTCGTGTGAATTAAAGTTTATAATTAACCTACTGTTTAATTTTCAAAGTTCTTAAATCAACTTCTTTATTGTATCAAAGTCATTTTTACTTGTCAACAACTTTTTTAGAAGTTTTTGTTTTGCTTTTCAGCTTTTGTCTTGTTTTTCAAAGACAAGTAATACTTTATCACCTATTTTTTAAATCGTCAACACCTTTTTTAAAAGTTTTTTTAACTTTTTTATTTTTAAAAACAATATTAATTGTTATTGTATTTTTATTCTTTTATTAACGAACAAAAATAAATCAATTGATATTTTTAATCATATTTATAAATATATTCTTAGATTTATATTTTTATATATTTTTTATTTTTATAGTATTTTTATTATTTTTAAAGAATATTTACTCTAAATTTATCTTTATTTTATATATACTATTTCAAATTAATATTATCTTTCCAAATTTTCTATTTATTATTCATAAAAATAAGAAACATTTTAATTATAAGTATAATGTTTCTTATTTTATTAAGCTTCTTTAATTATTCTCCGCTATTCCTGATAAATATTTTTGTATTCCTACATATATAGCCCATGCTATTTTATCTTGATATTTTGAGTCAGCTAGTAATTGACTTTCCTTTTCGTTAGACAAGAAACCACATTCAATTAAAACTGATGGCATTGTTGCATTCTTTAATAGATATATATCATCTCTCGGTTTTATTTTTCTGTCATTATCTTGGTCTACTACTCGTTTTAATTCATCTTGAATAAATTGTGCTAATTCTTTTCCATCATCTTTGCCCTTTGGATAAAAAGTTTGTGCTCCATAATATTTTGATTGTTCGAATGCATTAAGATGTATAGATACAAATATATCTGCATTTGACTCATTAATTATTTTCTTTCTATTTTTCAAGTTTTCATTATATTTTTGTCTTGTTGTCTTATTTCCATCTTCTTGATATAGACTAACATCTCTGTCTCTTGTCATTATGACTGTTGCACCACTAGATTCTAACAGGTCTCTTAATTTCTTTGTAATCTCTAAATTTACATCCTTTTCTAATATTGTCTTATCTTTATTCATAGCTCCTGGATCAATTCCACCATGTCCTGCGTCTAAAACTATTGTCTTATTGGCAACCGGCATATACTCCATAACATCATCTGCTGATGTATTTCTTACTTTAAGTATTAATAGACTAGTTATAACCACAGCTACAGAAATTATTATGTACTTATATTTTCTCATTATTATCACCCCGTACATTTATATTTTTGTAGAGGTTTATATATTCCAAAAAATCAAAAGCTTGTCTATATTAATTTATGGTGATACTTTATATAAATTTATCTATATAATCGTAATATTATTTATTATTATTTATTTAAAAATCTTTCTATATTGTGTCGGTGTTTGATTCATATACTTTTTAAATATTCTACAAAAATAATTAACATCATTAATTCCTATAATTCTCGATATATCTTGTATCGGAAGTGCAGTATCCCTAAGTAAAAATGTAGAATGTTTTATTTTTAGTTTATTAATATACTCTATTACAGAAAATCCCGTTTCTTTTTTAAATATTCTAGATAAGTATGTAGGTGATACATAAAACTTATTCGCTATTTCATTTACAGATAAGTTATCTTGTAAGTTAGAATTTATATGGTCTACAACCTTCCCAACTAATGATGAGTGATGTTTTATATTAAATTCACTAATTGCAAAGCAGTAATCCATCACCATATCATAAAATATATCTTTTATATCTTTATCAAATCTTGCTGACTCTATTTTTTTCATATATCTCTTAAATAAACTCGCTGCATATATATTGCTAACATCTTTATCTTTTAACATAACAAGAAGTAATGTATTATAATAAATCAGCTTATTTTGATGCATTCTGATATTATAAGCTTCTTCTTCTTCTACAAAATATAAATCTAAAATCTTGTCTAATACCTTCAAAGAATTTACTTTGCTTCCTGAGCTTACTGTATGCACAAGCCTTTTATCTAATCGAATACAATCTTCAACATATTTATAATCTAATAAGTCTGTTGTGATTTTATTACTATGTAAATGAACACGCTCATTTTTCTTAAATTTCTTTTTAAATATAAATTTGAGGTCTATATCTTTATCATAAATATTATTCTTTATTACAGATATAATAGATGTAATTTTACTTTTATTAATAAAAGGCAAAGTATTATAATATCTATGTATAAATTCTATATCATTATTAGATATATTGTATTCATCTGTATAGTTTAATAAATCTTCATATTTATTCTCAGATAAATACGGACCTACGAATAAATAATTTTGTTCTATCTTGTTTAAACATATAACAATATAATTTCCTAAAATTAAATTATCTAAAAGATATACATGCTCTTCTTCCATATTGAATAACATATCTCTAAATTTATCTTTTTCTTTATTATTATCTACAAATATAGGTAACATTAACTCTTTTATAAATGATAAGTCATCATTTAATCCCTTTATACAAAAACATTTTAAATTTAATGTTGCGTCTAACATTTCTGATATTAAATCTATTTTTTCATAAATCATTATATTTTCTCCCTTTACCTAACAAATCCCCTTAATACCAAATCCCTCATTTAAATTAATATAACAATTATATATGAACTAAAATTTATAAAACAAGTAATATTTGTGCTAAAACTATTCACAAATATTCTATAATATATTTTTCTCGATTGATATAATTATAACAAGGAATAGGTATTCCCGATAAATAATGTATAAAATATTCGACAACGAAAGGAATAAAAAAATGGCGATTAATTTAAAAGCAAAACCATTTTATCTTTCTGATGAAGATATAAAATGGGTAGAAGAAACTTTAGCAAATTTAACATTAGATGAAAAAATAGGACAAGTTTTCGTTGATATGTTATGGAATAATACTGAAGAAGAAGTAGTTGAAAGAATACAAAAATACGGTATGGGTGGATTTAGATATAACAATATGTCTCCAGCTGACCTATATAAACAAAATAAAGTAATACAAGAAACAAGTAAGATACCTGCTCTAATAGCTGCTAATATAGAAGCTGGTGGAGATGGTGGTGTTGGTGGGGGTACTCACTTCGGTCACCATGTAACAATAGGTGCTACTCAAGATAAAGAAAATGCATATAAATTAGGATACTATGGTTGTAAAGAAGCTGCAGCTATAGGTTGTAACTGGACTTTCGCTCCAATAGTTGATATAAATAAAAACTGGAGAAACTGTGTTGTTTCAAGTAGATGTTTCTCTAGTGAAGCTGAACAAGTTTTAGACATGTCTAAAGAATATTTAAGAGGTGCTAAAGATGCTGGTTTAGCTAGCTGTATGAAACACTTCCCTGGTGATGGTCTTGATGAAAGAGATCAACATATAGTAACTACTAACAACGATATGTCTGTTGAAGAATGGGAAGAAAACTTCGGTAAAGTTTATAGAGGCATGATAGATGCTGGTGTTGAATCAGTAATGATAGGACATATAAGACTTCCTGAAATGTCTAGAAAATTAAGACCAGGAATAAAAGATAATGAAATAATGCCTGCTACTATAGCTCCAGAGTTATTACAAGACTTATTAAGAGATGAATTAGGATTTAACGGATTAGTTATAACTGATGCAACTCATATGGTTGGTTTAACTTCTGCTATGAGAAGAGCTGAAATAATGCCTTATACTATAGCTGCTGGATGCGATATGATACTTTACTATAGAGATAAAGAAGAAGATATAGAAGCTATAAAAGAAGGTTTAGCTAATGGTGTATTAACTGAAGAAAGATTAAACGAAGCTGTTACTCGTATATTAGCATTTAAAGCAATGTTAAAATTACATACTAAAAAAGCTGAAGGTACTTTAGTTCCTGCTGAAGAAGGTCTTTCTGTAATAGGTTGTGAAGAACATAAACAAGTTGCTAAAGACATAGCTGACCAAGCTATAACTTTAGTTAAAAATACTAAAAATCAATTACCATTAACTCCAGAAACTCATAAAAGAATAATGCTTTATACTGTAGAGCAAGCTGGATTTCTTCCAAACAAAGTAGAAGCTGATAGATTAAACCAAAGAGTAAAAGCTAAATTAGAAGCTCAAGGATTTGAAGTTACTTTATTTGACCCAGCTGCTGGATTAAATGGTAAACAATTATTAGCTGCTACTCCAATAAAAGAATTCGTGGATCAATTTGATGCAGTAATGTTATTCGTTCATGTTGCTGGATTCTCTCAAAGCAACGTTAGACGTATAACTTGGGCAATGCCTATGGGTCCAGATATCCCATGGTATGTAACAGAATTACCAACAGTTTGTGTATCTGTATTCAATCCATTCCACTTAATAGATGTACCTATGGTACCAACTTATATAAATGCATACTCTGATAATGATGCAACATTAGATTTAGTTATAGAAAAAATAATGGGTAAATCTGAGTTTAAAGGTGTAAGTTCTGTAGATGCATTCTGTGGAGCTTGGGATACTCGTTTATAATAAGCCTTCAGTTTTTGCACTCTGCAAATTGAATTATATATTTAACTAAAAGAGCCAAAGTAATTGTAGTATTGTTCTACATTTACTTTGGCTCATAATTATATTAAATACTTTTATATTATAAATATAATTTAAAGTTCTAATGTAGTTTTATCTATCCAAGTGTATTCTGGTCTAAGCTTCTTTATATCATCTACAAGTTTAAAAAGAGCAATGTCTTTTTCTTTACATTCTAACATCACATCAAAATCTGTATTAACTATTCTGCTATTTTCTATAAAATCTATAAATGAAGATGCATCTATATAGTCTGCATGTTTTCTATCTAGCTCTCCATCCCTCGGCGAAGAAAAATGAATTTTTGGCGGAAGTTGTTGTTTATTCCATGTACCAAAAATCTCTCCTAGCATATCATATATATTTTCACCTTCATTATTACAATTGTGATGATGAACATCTAATACCATAGGTATATCTAATTGTTTACATAAAGTAAGTGTTTCATTTGCTGTATATATCTTATCATCATTTTCAATAATAAGCCTAGTTTGTATATCATGTGGAAATGTTTTAAAATTATCAACAAAACGACTAAGTGCCGATTCTTTCCCCCCTGTTGCACCACCTATATGAATAACCATTTTTCCTATTGGATAATCCATATCTTCAAACCACTCTACCTGTCTTGATAAGTTCTTTATAGTATTCTTTACAACTTCATCATTTGCACTATTAATTACATTAAATTGATCTGGATGTGTATCTACCCTCATATTATTTTTCTTTATCAATTTGCCTATATATTCAAAGTCCTTTTTAAATAGTTTTCTATATCCCCAGTTTGGAACATCTGGATGTGTAGTTAATGGTATTAGTGCTGATGTAAGCCTATAAAAATGTATATCATTTTCTATATTGTATCTAAGGATTTTTTCCAGACCCTCAAAATTTGAATGTGTTATAGATTTTAATTTTTCTATTTTCTTTTCTTCTGATGTTATTTTACTATATGTTTTATAAGTAACATTGCTGGAGCTTGTTACTTTTTTTCCTAATGCATTTGATATTGCAACATAGCCTAGTCTAATTTTCATATTGTATACTCCTAATATTTTTGTATTAGTTTATATAATGTTTATTAACTATTAATTCCTAATTTTTTAATATTTATAGTATATCCAACTTTTGATGTATTACTATTTTTATATCTATATAAAAATTCCATATAAACATTAGTTCATATGGAATTTCAAATAATTTGATATTATTAAAATTTAAGTTACATACCTTTTTAACCTGTATATAGTTTTTATATAATTTCTAAAAATTCATCTAATGTAGGATAAGAATCCATAGCCCCTTTTTTTGTTACACTTATAGCACAGTATCTATTTGAAAAATCTAAATATCTTTCTAAATCCTCTTTGTTTAATAACTTTAATTTATCTACATCTACACTATTTTTATCTAATTGATATAAAAACGAGCCTATAAATCCGTCTCCTGCTCCAGTAGTATCTTCTACTTGTGTTTTTATTCCAGGTATTGATGCTTTTGCAAATTTTGTGTATGCCTCTGCTCCATCTTTACCTTTTGTAAATATGATTAATTTGACATTACCTACAAATAATTTATCTAATTCATGCTCTATATTTGTTCCTCCAGTCACAAATTCTAATTCTTCATCAGAAATTTTTAAAATATGTGCTTTTGGTATCATTTCTAATATAGCTTCTC
This sequence comes from uncultured Intestinibacter sp., assembly GCF_902468165.1. NCBI lineage: Bacteria > Bacillati > Bacillota > Clostridia > Peptostreptococcales > Peptostreptococcaceae > Intestinibacter > uncultured Intestinibacter sp. The sequence goes on along the minus strand of NZ_CABQXJ010000017.1, from coordinate 34,305 downwards.
TTAATCTTTCTGGGGCTTTCCATAATGGAAGTCTTACATTTAAATCAAAACTTACTATTCCATTGTTATTTAATGTATATTCAATAGCTCTATCATGTGCTTGTTTCATAGGGAAATCGCCTATTGAAACAGAGCAAAAATGAAGTGCAAATATATTTTCAAACCATTCTTGTTTTATAGTATCTGCTTCAAGTAGCATATCTGCACCAGGTTTTCTATAAAAAGAAAATTCTCTGTTTTTATTTTCATCTAAAGCTACAAAAGCTAAACTCGTATTAGCTTCTGATGTTCTTGATACATATTCACAACCTATATTATATTTTCTAAATTCATCTATTATTTTATCTCCAAAAGGATCTTCACCTAATTGTGTTATCATTTTTGACTCTCCGCCTAATTTTGTAAAAGCAGCACATACATTAGCTGGTGCTCCACCTACTGCTGGTTTAAAACCATCTACTTGTTTGATTTTTTTACCTGACTCTGTAGGTATAAAATCAATTAATGCCTCTCCTATTGAAATTAATTTTTTCATTAAATTTTCACCTCTTCTATCAATTTGTATATCAAAAGCTAAAAGAGATTGACACAATATTATTATGTGACAATCTCTTTTGATTAATCATTTTTAATAATTGTATATCCTTTTAACGGATAGAAGAATACTTCACCTTTATTTTCTGTTAAGAATTCTATATTTTGATTAGATAATTTTCCATAAAGACGAGTTGTAAATACTTCTTGTCCATCATTAATAAATATTTCTAAACTTGATGTATCACTATATATAGTCAAGCTATTAACTTCATTTAATTCAACTGCTCTAATTGAGCGTCCATATCCACTTTGCTTCAGACTTAATGAAAGAACATGATTTAAATATGATAATTGAACGTCGTCTCTTATTTGTAAAACAAAATCTTGAGACTTATCAAAATCAACTTGCATTTCATAAACAACTGTATCCTTTTGTTTAATATTTTTACAGTTGGATACTATTTTTTCTAATCTTAAATTTTTCATTTCATCTAGTGGTTGTTGATAAATCTGATTGTTTTTATAAGATAAAACTCTAGGCATAGTCAAAGCATGTTGCCAACAATAATCAACAGTTGGTTGATTGTTATATTCTGCATCAGGTATTCCCATCCATGCGTATTGTATACGTCTATTTTTCTCATCTAAAAAACTTTGTGGAGCATAAATATCAAATCCTCTATCTAACTCTTTAAATTCACTTATTTTGTAAGTATTATTGTCAAAATCATAATCAACTTTAAAGTATCCAGTTTGATAAACATTAGAATAATCATAACCTCGTTGAGATATTCCTTGTGGGCATACTACTAAAAATAATTCTCCATCTAATTCAAATAAATCTGGACATTCCCACATATATCCGAAATCATCAACTTCTATACGATTATAATACTCAAAATTAATTAAATCTTTACTCTTATATAATAACACACATCCTTGATTATCTGATGTTCTACCACCTAAAACCATATAATAATAGTTATTCTTTTTAAATATCTTTGGATCTCTAACATGCTTGGACATATCTATTGGATAGTCATCATTAGAAAGAATTAATTCCTTTTCACTAATCTTATATCCATCCTTACTTGTCATATGAATTGTATTTTGTTCACGCCCAGAATTAATATAGTCATAATCTTCTCTATCAGTCAACTTCACATTTCCAGTATAAAAATAGTGAATTGTTTCATCTTCTACAAAGGCAGAACCGCTATAAACACCATCCCTATCAAGAGCAATATCTGGATATAAAAATGGTTCTTCTTGATTAAAATTAATCATATCTTTGCTTGTATAATGTCCCCAAAGCTTTGTTCCCCATCCAGCTGTAAAAGGTGTATATTGAAAATAAATATGGTAGACACCGTCTTTTTGAAATAACCCATTTGGATCATTTAAAAAACCTGTTGGAGGCATCAAATGATATTGTAATCGATAATTATCCCTTTTAACATTATCTCGCATACTTTTATGAGTCTTGTATTCATTTAAGTAATCTTCTTTTGTCATCATTAGAGATCCCCACCTCCTATTTAACTACTGCAACAACATCTTTTCCTTGAGTTTGACCAGTGTATTGCATTTGTAAAGTACGTTTGTCAGCTAATTCAAATGACATCATTGTTTCCGTAGAATATCCTTTTTCTTTTACTAAATCTATATCAAATTTTAATAATAAATCTCCTTTTTTAACCTCTTGGTCAACATCAACAAATGTTTCAAATCCATCACCATCCATATTAACAGTATCAATACCACAGTGAATAAGTATACTAGAACCATCTTTCAGCTTCATTCCTATAGCATGCTTGCTTGGGAATACAATAGTTATCTTTCCATCACAAGGTGCGACAATCTCCCCATCAATTACATCTACAGCAATTCCATCACCCATACATTTTGATGCAAATGTAGCATCAGATGATTCACCTATATTTTTAACTCTTCCTTTTACAGGAGAAGTAACTTCAATATTGCCTACTTTTTCTGAAACATCATATTCACTATCTTCTACTTTAGTAGTTTTTTTGTCTTTAACTTTACCAAATATCACACAGAACACAAGACCTGTAGATAAAGCAATTATATGAGCTATTATATAATTTATATATCCATTATTAGTAGGGTCAGTAATAGCTATACCAGGTAATGCACTTGTCCCAAACCCTAATGCTGCTAAATCAGCAAAATAAACATAGGCACCTGCAATAGCTCCTCCTAAGCATCCAGCAACTAGTGGGAACTTATGACGTAAGTTAACACCAAATATAGCTGGTTCACTTATTCCGAATAAAGTTGATGCAAATGAAGGAATACATAATTCTCTAGCTTTTACATCATTCCAGTTTAATATTAAATATCCTAAAACAGCTCCACCTTGCCCCATCAATGCAACTGACATTAAAGGATTTAAGAAGTTTCTCCCTGTATCAGCAATTAACTGAGCTTCAACAGCTCCTATAATATGATGTAAACCTGTAATAACTACTATTTGTTGTAAACCTGCAAAAATCATATAACCTAACGCACCTAGATTTTCAGTCATCCAAATTAAACTTCCTGTTATTAAATTACCTAACTCTCTACCTAATGGTCCAACAACTGTGAATAATAATACTGTAGAAATAAATACTGTACATAATGGTGATAATAATAGTTTAATAAAATCAGGTACTTTTTTATCAAAGAAAATATCTAATTTAGCAACTACAAATCCCATCATTAATGCGATTATAATTCCACCTTGAAATCCTACTAATTCAATTGGGAAGCCAAAAATCCTAATAACTTCTGGAACAACACTTCCTGATCCAACTGAATATGCATTTGCTAAAGAAGAATCAAGCATTATCGCCCCAACAATCATACCTAAGATTGGTTTTCCACCATATCTCTTAGTAGCACTATAGCAAACAGCCATTGGTAAAATACTAAATATTCCATTAGCAGCTATACTTGCTAATTTATTAATTGCATATAATGTTTCATTATTTACAACAACATCCCATTTGCCTAAAACACCAGTAATCCCCATAAGTAATGCTGCAGCTAATATCCCAGGCATAATACCGATAAAAACATCTGATAAAGACTTGATTACTGTTTGTATTGGATTTTGTTTTTGAGCACTTTGAACTTTAATATCTCCAAGCGACATATTTTCTGTATGTGTATAACGACTGAATACTTCATAAACTTCATTTACTAAACCTGCTCCAAATATTAATTGCAATTGGTTACCTGCGATAAACACGCCTTTTACTGAATCAATATTTTCTAATTTTTCAATGTCGGCTAAATTATTATCAGTTAGCACTATACGTAATCTTGTTGCACAATGTGCAACGCCTTGAATATTATCCTCTCCACCTACGTAATTCACTATTTCTTTCGAAATGCGTAAATATTTTTCTTGTTTATTTTCTTCCATATTTTTATCCCCCTTTTGTAATATATGATATCGTTCTCACATTTCTCAAGTTCATTGTAGCACGCTACTTATATTTATGCAAAGGTTTTTTGAATTTTTTTCCACATTCTTTAATCATATAACTTGTTATGACTAACTTATAAATTTATTAAAATCTGAAATCAATTCCATATTTTATTTTGATATCCCCTTTATATATGTATTATCACTAATTATACATATAAATTCACTTCATTCATAGCGCCAATGGCTTCATCTCTTGCTCTAGGTAATAAGTTGTAAATTAAAAAAGCACCCAATCTCATTATCAGATTAAGTGCTTATTTTTAATTTGTTGATTCCTGAACTATTATTTCATACCCCATTTTTATATCTCTAATAATTTTGTCTCCATTTTCAATCATATTCATAATTATATTAGCAGCTTCTATTCCAGAAGTTTTATAATGAAAATGTACTGTTGTTAATTTAGGTTCTACAACCTTTGATATATTTGTATGACCAAAACCAACTATTGAAATATCTTCTGGTATTTTCTTTCCACATTCTTTTAAGTATTGCATAGCTCCAACAGCGATATTATCTGTTGCACAAAATAGTGCGTCTATATTTGGATTTTCTAAGAAAAGTTCCTTTGTTTTTAAGTAACCATCCTCCATATTAAACTTTGCTATTTTCATATTATTTTTATTGATATCTATCCCATACTCTTTTAGTGCATCTATATACCCATTATATCTTCCGCTACCAGCTGATTCATCATCTAAGTTTACACCTATATATCCAGGATTTTTTCTATTATCCTTTATTAATTCTTTAGTTATATCTTTTGCTGCATTATAGTCATCATTATATATACATGAATAACCTTTTAAATATTGTCCTACTATTACTACTGGTATACTTAACTCTTGTAATAGTTTTTTATGCTGTTTAGTAAATACTGTTGCTATTAATATAATTCCATCTACCTGATTATTTTGTAAAACCTTAAGATATTCTAATTCTTTATGTTCATTGTTAAATGTATCAGCAAGGATAATTTGATATCCTTCCTTTGATAAAGCTTCATTTATACCTAAAATTTCTCTACTTATAGATTGTGAATCTAGCTTTGGTATAATAACACCTATTAACTTACTCTTTTTTGTTCTTAGTATTCTAGCTTGAGCTGATGGTATGTACCCTGTATCCTCTATTACCTTTGCAATTATATTTCTTTTTTCTTCACTGACATATCCATTATTTAAATATCTCGATACTGTTGCTCGTGAAACCCCCGCTAACTTTGCTATCTCATTAATATTAATTTTTTCCACACTCCCTTCTAGATTTAAAATTAATACAAAAAAATATTTTTGCACCGGACTTTTTAATCACTATTAACATAGTACCAATACAAAAATATTTTTTCAATAAATCTATCCTACTAAATGTAAATTCCCAAAAGTTATCCACTGTGGATAACTTTATTTTGTTTTTATACACATCCCAGTTGCCATATTGTTATTTGTTTGATCATTTTGCTTATTATTATGAGCTTCTTTTTTATCATCCATATTGGATTTATCCACAATTTCATTATCTTTTTTAGAATTTGCTTTACTAAACTTCACTGCCAAAACAGCAATTGTTAACCCCATTATAATCCAAGGTAATGCAGCATAAATAAAATCTTTCATTTTAATCTCCCCTTTTAATTAAGTAAATTTATTAACTTTATAAATTATTACTTAACATCCTCTTCTATTCTCTTTATTCTATTTTCAAAGCGTCTTACTGATTTAAATACTATAAAGAATAGTATGAATAAGAATATAAATGAAAATATATTAAATTTAGAGTTGCTTATAAATATCGGTGGTAATTGCAATAGTGAAGCTATCAATTCTAAGTACATAAATGGTTTTAAAAACTTTATAATACTTTCATAATGACCTTTTAGCGATTCTTTATCAGAGTATAGTTTGAATTCATTGTTTGAAGATGTTTTTCTGCGAAGGTATACCCAATAATACCATCTACATACAACCTCTACTCCAGCTTCCTCCATAAAATCATAATAGTCTTGTTGTTCTACATTTTCTGGCATTAAATCTATTTGATATTCATATTCTCCTGGTTCACATTTTTCAAATTTATAAAATCCCAAGAAAAATTTTTTCAATGCCCATCCTTCTCTACTAAGTTTATTTAACCAGTCTTGTTCTTTTTGGTTATCTATATAATAACGATACTTAATCATAATTATCATACCCCCATCTTTTCACCATTTTTTATTAATTCATTCAATCTTATAACTTCTTTTTTAAACACCTCTACCCCTAAAGGTGTTATTACATAAGATTTTTTCTTTCTAGATTGTTTTTCTTCGCTGTATAGTTTTATCCAGCCTTTTTCTAATAATGAATTTATTGCTCCATATAAAGTTCCTGGACCTAAATTCACCCTCCCATCTGTCATATCAAATACATCTTGTATTATTCCATATCCATGATTGGGCTCTCTAACTGCTAATAATATATAATAAACTGCTTCTGTCAGTGGTGTCTCTTTGTTCATATCTATCGCCTCCTAATATATCGTTAACTGATATATTATTAATGTATCAGCTTACGATATATACGTCAAAAAAGCGTAGTTTTATCACAAATCAATAAATTTACTATAATATTAATTTTCATATATATGTAAATTAATATTTGTTTATCATAATAAAAAATACTTGTCTAAATTAATATGTCTATATCAATACGTCTTTTTTTGATTTTTTGCTGTATTTATAGTTATTTATTATCATTAAATATATCAATATTCTTACAAACTAAATATTAAACGTGTATAAAATAAAGAAAAATGCTAAAATATAAACAATGCGAATTTTTAAGGTTGCTTAAATAAAATACCATTGAGGAGGGTTGTCATGCTACCTGAATTAAAAACTTTTATATCTATAGTCGAAACCGACAATGTTATGAAAGTTATGGAAAATTTGAATCTCTCTAAAGCAACTGTTTATGAACATTTAAAATACTTAGAACAATTCTTTAGAGTAAATATCGCTCTTATTTCTAGAAACAATGAAATAACTATAACAGAGAGCGGAAACTTATTATACAAAAGGGCAAAACAGATTTTTAATATAATAGATGATACCCCAGGGGAATTAATAGAAAATAATAATGATGATGTAGTAGGTAGTATAAAAATTGGAGTCAATTCTGTTCTTGAAGAGTATTTTTTACCGAAATTTTTATCTGAGTTTCTAAAAAAATATCCAAATATAAATATAGATATATTTACAGATAGTGATAAAAACATTCTAAATAAATTAAGAAATAATGAAATAGATATAGGACTTATAGAAGAATTATATGAAAAAAATACTCTTATGCAAAATAGATTTCTGAGAGAAAAAATGGTTCTTATAATCCCATATGCAAACACAATTAAAGATATCTCTACATATATGAACGAGCTAAAGTCTAAAAGATGGATAACTAGAGAGGATAATTGTTCAACAAAACATTTTATAGATCTTTTCTTAAAAGAGAATCATCTTAAACCAGAAAGTATGTTGACTTTGGGAAGTGATTATGCAATTAAAGAGGCTGTAAAAAATAAATTAGGTATTAGCATTATTCCTAAACTTATTGCAGAGCCATCTTATAAAAATGAAGATATATGCATTCTTCCATTAGAAAGTTATTATGAAAAATATTTTACATATGTTTTAAATGATAACAATCATTCTAAATCTACAACTATATTCTTAAATGAATTAAAAAACTTCTGTAAACACTTTTACAGATAATTAAATCACAAATATAAAAAGGTAGAATTAAAAATTTATTTTATTTTTAATTCTACCTTTTTTATATATTCTCTAATGATGGAATAGTCTTATGCCTGTAAATAACATAGCTATATTATATTTATCACAACATTTTATTACTTCATTATCTCTTACTGATCCCCCTGGCTGAACTATATATTTAACTCCGCTTTTGTGTGCTCTTTCTATATTATCTGGGAATGGGAAAAATGCATCAGACCCTACAACTACATCTGTCATTTTATCTAACCAATCTCTTTTAGCTTCTTTTGTAAAAACTTCTGGTTTTATTTTAAATATTTTTTGCCATTCTCCTTCACAAAGAATATCCATATATTCATCCCCTATATAGATATCTATTGCATTATCTCTTTCTGCACGACCAATTTCATCTTTAAACTCAAGCCCCATTACTTGAGGTGATTGACGAAGATACCAATTGTCTGCTTTTTGCCCAGCAAGACGAGTACAGTGAATCCTTGACTGTTGCCCTGCCCCTATGCCTATCGCTTGACCATCTTTAACATAACAAACTGAGTTTGATTGAGTATATTTTAATGTGATAAGTGCAATCTTCATATCTATTAATATTTCTTCTGGGATATTTTTATTTATAGTCACTATATTAGATAATAAATCATCATCAATATCTAATTCATTTCTACCTTGCTCAAAAGTCACCCCATAAACTTGCTTTCTTTCTAATTTGTTTGGAATATAGTTTTCATCTATTTGGATTATATTATAATTGCCTTTTTTCTTTGTCTTTAATATTTCAAAAGCTTCATCTGTGAATCCTGGAGCAATAATTCCATCCGAAACTTCTCTCTTTATTAAATTTGCAGTATCAATATCACATATATCTGATAATGCTATAAAATCGCCAAATGATGACATTCTATCAGCTCCTCTAGCTCTTGCATATGCACTTGCAAGTGGTGATAATTTTCCTAAATCATCAACCCAATATATTTTTGATAATGTATCGTCTAATTCTTTTCCTACTGCCGCTCCTGCTGGCGATACATGTTTGAATGATGTTGCTGCTGGAAGTCCTGTAGCTTCTTTTAACTCTTTAACCAACTGCCACCCATTAAAAGCATCTAAAAAGTTTATATATCCTGGTTTCCCATTTAAGACTTTTACTGGTAGTTCTGAACCATCTTCCATAAATATTCTTGATGGTTTTTGATTTGGATTGCACCCATATTTTAATTGAATTTCTTTCATTATATATACTCCTTTTGTGCTATTATACACTTTTATTTAATACCTCTTTTTTATATTTAAATTTATCTATTATACTACGAAATACATCTATAATTTTTAAAACATTTATCTATTTATTTTTATTGATTATTCTTGTTTCATATTCACCACTTTTAATATCTATAAATCTGACAAATAACGAAACTTTGTTATCCTCATTTAAATTACTCCATATCATATTAGTAAATTCATCTATATCTCCATCTATTTCTACTAATTTAGGTTCACCTTCAAAACTTGGTAATACCTCGCCGTCATGCATATATGTATGTATAAAATGACCTTGACCTTCTATTGGATTTTCATACGCAAATGTATATCTGTTGCACGAGTTTGGATTGCCATTATTACTTTTTAATATAGACATTGCATAATTGTATTTATTATTTTCAATATGCATTATTCCTGATATTCTAGGTGTGTAATTTGGAGCATCTGGCTCAAATTTTCTACTTCTAAGTGATTGTTCAAAAGTGAGTTGTTTATCCATACCTTCATATATAGTATCTGTTTGGTCTCCATTAGTTATTATTGTTTTATTTCCTAAAACCTTGACTGGAGCATAAATTATTAATGATGGATCTTCAAGTTTTGATGAATCAAATGCTTGTGTTCTTATTCCTTCTCCATCTTCTACAAATACTCTATTTCTACTATTATTACTTCTTCCCATTATAAAATAAGCTGTTACTGCTTTTTTTCCGTCCTTAGATTTCCCGATAACTATTCCTCTTCCTGGATAAGTATTGTTACTCAATTCGTTGGCAAGTGATAATATATTCATTATATTTCCCCCTAAGATAAATTATTTTTCAATTAAAAAACCGCCTGAAACACGCAAATATCCCATAGAATATAATACGTGCCCAGGCGGTCGGCAATTCCTAAATATATAATCAAGCTCCCTGTAGGTTATCCTACGCATCTTTCGATGTTTCCACCAGTCACTTGACCGTTCTTTGTTTTACAAGTTTATTATATACGAATATAATTTTAGTTTCAAGTAAAAATATACGTATTTTTTCATCTGATTAGTTTATTGAAATACAAATTATTATTTTAACTTTTTTATGTATTATAATTCAATGATTAATTGATTGATACTTTCCTTAATATTAAATAAATCTATAAATCTTACTTTTACACTAATGCCATCTTTTGATTTAAATTCTATAGGTTTACTTACTATAATCTTTTCTGTATTAGGATATAACAATATTACATTTTCAGCTCCATACTTTTTAGAATAAGCATACATTTGATACATATCAGATTGAGATATACTATAATTTGATTTTTGACCAGAAAGTAGCTTCCACTTAGTATCTAATATAACAATATTATTATCTTTTTTATTTTTAACAACAATATCTGGTTTTAGCAAAAATTTTTTATTAGGTTCATCAAATAGATGATGTGTTTTATCTTGGATAGAAATATTATATGCTGATTTATTTAAATTCCTTCTTAGAACTTCTGCTACATAACTTTCAAATAAGTTTTCCATTGGGAATAACAGTACAAAAGCAATCTTTGAACCAGAAAATGAAGTAAAACTCTTGCCCATAAGAAAAATCTTGCTCCATAATAATGCTGTTGTATAATCCTTTTTATTTCTATCAGCTTCTATTATTCTATTAAAATCTTCTTCATAATTAATAGATTTTTCAACTTCCAAAAAGCTATTTAACAACATTTTTATATCATTTTTATTTTTCAAAGAATGTGTATTTTTATATAGATAAAGTAATGTAGATTTTAATAACTTATTTTCAGGACAATTCGTATTAAATTCATCATATTCTACATAACTTTGCTCTTTATGTGCATAATTGTACTTAATTTGTTGTGCAAATTTCATTTTTCCTTTGAACACTCTTTCATTAGACTCTATTGTCTCATAATTTGACTTTAGACCCTTCTTTACAATAAGTAGTACTTCATTTATAAACATTCTTATAAAAATTTCAAAGATATTCATTTTATCAACACTTACATTAGCTACCTGTAAAGATTTATATGGTGATTTTCTTAAAGTTTTCAACATATCCATAACTAATTTTTTAACTTTAGCTTCTGTTACATCTTCTTGTGAATAAATCTTAGGAAGAATTTCAATAGTTGTACCATCTTTTATTTCAATTATTCCAACATAGTTTTTTGCTGTTATAACTTTTCCTATTCCCTTTCTTACTGAAATATTCATAAATTCTAATGCTTCTACATCTCTATTTTTATTTGAAAGTATAAACTCCTCTAATATGTCAAATATATAATTTGGTAAGTAGGTATAGCCTGTAATATTTTTTCCCCTTGCAAACGAACTATATTCAGTTATTTGATATGTTTTCTTCATTCTTTATACCTCTCACAAATTATATTGAGCGATATGCTTCAATATTTGTTAATGCAAAACTATTTATTTTATAAGTTCTCATTTCATCAAATTCATAATCTGTATCTCCAAATAAATCATTATAATCATTTTCTTCTATTGTAATAAACTGTTTATCCTCAGTATCCTTTTGGTTATCACCAAGAACCAGTCGGATTTTCTCATAATCCTCATAAAAATATTCTTGTAATAGAGGAATAATACTATTTTCAAAAATATTTGCCAGCGTCTCAATAGTTGGAGCATCTTTCAGAGGTAAGAAATAAGCATGTCCTAAAGTATGTTCTCTATCAAATAAAACAGTTATACGCTTATTCATTTTTATAAATATATCTTTGACAGAAACATCTTCTACATAAATTCCATCTAAAACCTCTGAATCTGGCAACATCTCTTTAAAATTAAATCTACGTCGTAATGCTGTGTCAATTGTTGCAATAGATCTATCTGCTGTGTTCATTGTCCCAATTAAATACACGTTATTTGGAACTCCAAAAAGTTTTTGAGAATAAGGCAATTTAACTTTTTGTCCTTCAGCCTGACCTATACGTTTTGTCGGTTCTATTAACGTAATTAATTCTCCAAAAATTTTTGATATATTTCCCCTATTGATTTCATCTATTATAAAAATATGATTCTTTTTCTTTTCTTCAACCTCTATAGTATTATTAGAATATTTCTCTATAATTTCCATAACATCTGATAAATCCATTCTTAATTTATATACCGTAGGATTACTAAGTCTGCTTCCATTATTAATTTTTATAATATTCTCTTTAATACCTTTTACAATCCAATTTACCTTACGTAATCTTTTATATTCAGCATATTCATCATGCCATTCATATTCACCTGTTACTACACCAATAGCATCCACGGTATTACAATCGTAGCAAGACATAACTATATCACCTATACTCATATCATTAATAAAATAATTTAATATGTTTCTACCAGCATCACCTTTAGATAGATTTGTAATTTCCCTACCATACTCATCATATCCTATTCTAATATGATTATTTCTCATACATTCGGTACGTGTTGAATTTTCGCCTGAACCCTCAAGTGAAATTTTCCATATAGTTGGTGATTCATTTATACCTATATCACATTTTTCTTTTCTCAAAATTGGTTTACCAGCTATATCACAAAACTTTTTAAATAATCCTGGAACCACTTCATATTGTATATCAGTTTCATCTTCTTCATCACTATGTATAACTGGTTTAATACCTTCTATAAATTCTTCATATCCATAAGATTGATGAAATGTAGTGAACTCTATAACCCCATCTTCTTTATACTTATTATATCTATCAATAACCTTTGTATAATTCTCCCTTTTTATATCTTCAAGTTTTTTATTTTCAATTATAGCAACTGCATACATAACTGTATTGTATGTCTTTCCAGTACCAGGAGGGCCATATAATATTGTATTTTTAGATATATCTGTATTTTGTTTATTATATTTATTAACTGCTGGTCTATAATCATCTTGTTCATATGCCATAAAAGATAATTCTTTGAAATTTATATAACCATATTTACCATATTTTATTTTATCTAATAGTAAATCACATAATTGAATATACTGTTCACCATTTGGTATATTTTTAAATTGATTTACGATTTCCATCATTTATTCCCTTATTAAACAATCCAAAAACTGTAAATGGGTCTATATCAAATATTTCCCCATTGTTCTCTATTTTGGGTAACTTCATTCCTATTTCTTTATAAACACTTTTAATTTTAGAAAGAAGATTCTCCCTATCATTTTTATATTTTAATAATGTTGTTGCAAACTCCTCATAAAAGTTACTCCAATTAAATGTATCTTCATTCATACATTATCCCCCTTATACTACTAGTTTTTACTTTAATTATATCAAATGAATAATATGTATGTATTAAAATCAATCATTCTAATAAATCACCCCTAATATACTTTTTTATACAACAAAAAAAGCCTTGAAGTTAATAACTTCAAGACTTTCATAAATACCATATAAGGTAATACTATCTTTTTGAGAATTGAGGTGCTCTTCTTGCAGCCTTTAATCCGTATTTCTTTCTTTCTTTCATTCTAGCATCTCTAGTTAAGAATCCAGCTTTTTTAAGCTCTGATCTTAATTCAGCATCAGCTTTTAATAAAGCTCTAGATATACCATGTCTTATAGCACCAGCTTGTCCAGTGAATCCTCCACCTTCAACTCTTACTATAACGTCATATTTGTTTTCATTGTTAGTTAAAACTAATGGTTGTTTAACATCTCTTATTAATGTATCGTAATCGAAATATTCGTCTAATGCTCTTCCGTTTACTGTTATGTTTCCTTCACCTGCAACTAATCTAACTCTAGCTACAGAGCTTTTTCTTCTTCCTGTTCCGTAGAATTGTACTTTTTCCATGATAACTCCTCCTTTCACCTAGTTAAATTAGAAGCTTATTACTTCTGGTTTTTGAGCTGCATGAGTATGTTCTGCTCCTGCGAATACTCTTAATCTAGTCATCATTCTAGCTCTTAATTTATTTTTTGGTAACATTCCGCTAACTGCATGTGCTACTACTTCTTCTGGTTTCTTTTCCATCATTTCTCTGTAAGAGATTTCTTTTAATCCACCTACATAACCAGTGTGATATCTATAGTATTTTTGATCTAATTTTTTTCCTGTTAAAACTACTTTTGATGCATTTACAACAACAACAAAGTCTCCACCGTCTACATGTGGTGTAAATGTTGGTTTATGTTTTCCTCTTAATATAGTTGCTATTTCTGTAGCAAGACGACCTAATGTTTTTCCTTCAGCGTCAACTAAGTACCAATTTCTTTGTACTTCAGCTGGTTTAGCTATATAACTTTTCATGGTTGTCCCTCCTTCTTAATTTTCAAAAATTTTATTTTACCGTTTTATATAAAGTCCGGGGCGTTGTGGACTTATTAACACATTCCTATATATTCTAATACAACTACGAAAAAGTGTCAAGGGTTTAATAGTTAACTTTTTTGAGAAATAAACCATGTGCAGGCGCTGTGTGACCACACATTGACCTACTTTTGGAATTTATTATTTCTTCCATATTATGTTTAATTCTGCCTCGACCTATATCCACAAGTGTACCTACAATTATCCTTACCATATTGTATAAAAATCCGTTTCCACTCACTTCAATAGATATCATTCCGTCGTTTTCTTTTATATCGACATCATAGATAGTTCTCACTGTATCTTTTACTGATGAGCCAGAACTCATAAATCCGCCAAAATCATGTGTACCAATTAAATATTTGGCTTCTGAGCGAATTTTATCTAAATCTAAGTCATACCTCACATGATATGATAAATCCTTGTATAAAGGGCTTCTGTAAGGTTTATTGTAGATTAAATATCTATATGTCTTTCCACAAGCATTATATCGTGCGTGAAAGTCTATGTCAACCTCTTCGCATGATATTACAGAAATATCTTTTGGCAATTTGGCATTTAATGCATCAGGTACTCTATCTGCTGGTATGTTACATTCTGTTTTAAAGTTTGCCACTTGACCTAGGGCGTGCACACCTGCATCTGTTCTTCCCGATGCAGTAACCTTTACTTCTTCTTTTGTTATTTCATATATGGCTTTTTCTACTGTCCCTTGAATCCCAAGTGCATTGGGTTGTTTTTGCCATCCACAGTAGTCTTTACCGTTATATTGTAAAGTAATCTTTAAGTTTCTCATTAATTACCTCTTCAATCTTAAATTATTTTACTTTGTAAGTATTTATAAATAAAAAACTGTTAATTGTTCTTTAATTTAAAAAATTGATTTTTAGACGTAATATAGCTTATAAAATACTTTATCACATAATCTAAAAATCAATTTTTATAATTGTTATTTACAGTTTTACTTATTAAATTATACTAATATGTGTATAAATCTACTTGCTATACTTCCTGCTAAGAATAGTATCATAAGTAAATATGCTACTTTATCTGCAGTAGTAATAACAGCCTGTCTCATTTTTGTTCTGTTATATCCACCTCTATAACATCTAGCTTCCATAGCCATAGCTAATTCGTCAGCCCTTCTGAAAGCACTTACGAATAATGGTACTAATAATGGTACTAAGTTTTTCGCTCTGTTTATAAGGTTGCTACTTTCAAAATCAGCCCCTCTAGACATTTGAGCTTTCATTATTTTATCTGTTTCATCTAATAATGTTGGTATAAAACGTAATGCTATAGTCATCATCATTGCTAGTTCATGTACTGGTAGACCTATTTTATTAAATGGTGATAGAAGTCTTTCTATACCGTCTGTTAATTGTATTGGTGATGTTGTAAGTGTTAATAAAGATGTACCTACAACTAAGTATATTAATCTAATAGCCATAAATATCGCTTGTCTTAGACCTGCATCAGTAATTTTTAAAAATCCTAATTGAAGTTTAACTCCTCCAACAACAAGTACTTCTCCAGGTAAACAAAACATATTTATTACAAATGTGAATAATAGAATCCATCTTAAAGGCTTTAGTCCCTTCATCATATATTTCATAGGGATATCAGATGCCTTAACTACAGCTGCTATTATTGCAAATATAATTGCATATGGCCAAAATTGATTTACTACGAATAGAGCAATCATAAATATAATTGCTGCTATAATCTTTGTTCTTGGATCTAATTTATGGATTTTAGAATTTGCTGGATAATATTGACCTATAGTTATATCTTTTAACATTTCTTTCTTCCTCTCATAACTTTTAGTATTTCGTCTTTGACTTCCTCTACTGTAAGTATGTCTGGTCTTATATCAAAGCCTTTTTGTCTTAATTTAGTTGCTAATTCTAATACTTGAGGCACATCTAGGCCTATTTCTCTTAGTTTGTCAGCATGAGAAGTGAAGACTTCTCTAGGTGTTCCCATAAATTCTATTTTTCCATGATTCATAACAATTATTGTTTGGGCAAGTTTTGCCATATCATCCATACTGTGTGATGAAAGTATTATAGTTATATTATTGTCACGATGTAATTTTTTAATCAGATTAAATATTTCATCTCTACCGCCTGGGTCTAATCCTGCTGTCGGTTCATCTAATATAAGTACTTCTGGGTTCATAGCTATTACACCAGCTATTGCTACCCTACGTTTTTGACCACCTGATAAATCAAATGGTGATTTATCTTTATATGTTTCGTAGTCAAGTCCAACTGCTTCCATCGAATTTTTAACTCTTTTGCTTATTTCAGCTTTATCTAGTCCTAAGTTTCCTGGACCAAATGCAATATCTTTTTCTACAGTTTCTTCAAATAATTGATACTCTGGATATTGAAAAACTATCCCTACTCTTTTTCTAATTTCAGTTAAATTTAAATCTTTATCTGTTATATTAAAACCATTTACTATAATTTGACCAGAAGATGGCTTTAATAAACCATTTAAATGTTGTATTAATGTTGATTTTCCAGAACCAGTATGTCCAATTAAACCAACAAAGTCATTATCTTTTATCTCAAAAGAAATATCATCAAGAGCCTTGCTTGCAAAAGGCATTCCTTCATCATATATATGAGTTAAATTCTTTACTATAACTGACATAATTTATCCACCATTTCATCCACTGTTAATATGTCATCATCTAAATCTAGTCCTTCTTCTCTTAAAAGGCTAGCTAGTTCTGTCATATAAGGTACATCTAGACCTATTTCCTTTAATAAATCTACATTTTTAAATACCTCTTTTGGAGTCCCTTCTAATAGTTTTTTACCTTTGTCTACAACAACTACTCTATCAGCTTGGACAGCTTCTTCCATATAATGGGTTATATGTAAAGTTGTAATATTCTCTTCTTTATTTAATTTTTTTATTACGTTCATAACTTCTTTTCTACCTGATGGGTCTAACATTGCTGTAGCTTCATCAAATATAATACATTTAGGTCTCATAGCTATAATACCTGCTATTGCAACCCTTTGTTTTTGACCACCTGATAATAAATGAGGTTGTCTATCCTTTAATTCATAAATACCAACACTTTTTAGAGCATCTTCAACTCTTTCTCTGATTAATGTTGGCTCTACACCAAGATTTTCTGGACCAAACGCAACATCTTCTTCTACTATTGTTGCTACTATTTGGTTATCTGGATTTTGGAATACCATTCCTGCAGTTTGTCTAATATTCCACAGTTTTGACTCATCTTTTGTATTCATACCATCGATATAAATATCACCTTGAGTTGGTACTAAAATTGCATTTAAATTTTTAGATAAAGTTGATTTACCTGATCCATTATGACCTATTATTGCAACAAATTCACCTTGTTTTACTTCTAAGCTCAAATCATCTATTGCTTTAAATTTAGAATCTATCGTTACATATTCAAAGGTCATATCCTTTACATTTATTATATTTTCCATCTCATATACTCCTTTATAAAGCAGTAGTTTAAAAACTTATACAGTTTATTATTATAACATAGTTTAGCCATAAAAATTTAAAAATATTGCTGTTAATTTGAAAGTATTTCCATATTTTTTGTTTCTTACGGATACAATTAAAATATTTTATATACTTAATATATACATAGTATAAACCTATCTATTCATATTTTATTGTATAAAAAAATAAAACCCATACTAAACAGTATGGGTTTATCTATATAAAACTATTATTTACTATACTAATTCTATAAATGCCATTTCAGCAGCGTCGCCTCTTCTTGGCCCTTTTTTGATTATTCTAGTGTATCCACCGTTTCTTTCAGCGTATTTTGGAGCTAAATCAGTGAATAAGTTGTTTACAACAGTTTCATCCATAACGTAAGCTAAAACTTGTCTTCTAGCATGTAAATCTCCTCTTTTAGCAAGAGTTATCATTTTTTCTGCCATTCTACGAGTTTCTTTAGCTCTAGTTACAGTAGTTTCTATTCTACCATTTCTTAGTAAGTCAGTTACTAAGTTTCTTAACATAAGATTTCTGTGTGAAGTCACACGACCTAATTTACGATAAGTAGCCATGTCAATCCCTCCTTTGTCGATTATTCTTCGCTTGGTTTAAGACCTAATCCAAGTTCTTCTAGTTTTTGAATTACTTCTTCTAATGATTTTTTACCAAGGTTTCTAACCTTCATCATATCATCTTCAGACTTATTAGCTAATTCTTCAACTGTGTTTATTCCCGCTCTTTTTAAACAGTTATAAGATCTAACTGATAAATCTAATTCTTCTATAGTCATTTCTAAAACTTTTTCTTTTTGATCTTCTTCTTTTTCTACCATTATTTCTACGTTACTTACGTGTTCAGTTAAATCTATGAATAGATTTAAATGCTCAACAAGTACTTTAGCGGCTAGAGATATTCCTTCTTGAGGATTTATACTTCCATTAGTCATAACTTCTAGAGTTAATTTATCATAATCTGATTTTTGACCAACTCTTGTATTCTCTACATGGTAGCTAACTTTTTCAACGGGAGTATATATCGAATCAACAGGTAATACACCTATAGGCATATTGTCTGTTTTATTTTCTTCTGCTGGTACATATCCTCTACCTTTATCAACATATATTTCCATATTAAGTTTAGCATTATCATCTAAAGTAGCGATGTGTAAATCTTTACTTAATATTTCAACGTCTGGAGGACATATTATGTCAGATCCTTTGATAGAGCATGGACCTTGAGCTTCTATTTTAAGTGTTCTACTACCTTCACCATCAATAGTAGCTGAAAGTTCTTTTAATGCTAATATTATTTCAGTAACATCTTCTTTTACACCTGGTATTGTAGAGAACTCATGTAACACTCCGTCTATTTTTATAGAGTGTACTGCTACACCTGGTAAAGATGATAATAATATTCTTCTTAGGGCATTCCCTATAGTTATTCCGTAGCCTCTCTCTAGAGGTTCCACTACGAATTTTCCATATCTATAGTCTTCGCTAAGCTCAACTATATCTACTTTTGGTTTTTCTATTTCTATCATGGACTAAACCCTCCTTAAAATTTGTTAATCCACTGAGGGTAAACAATTTTAAAATTATTTTTAAAAACTGCTTATTATTTTGAATAAAGTTCTATGATTAAGTGTTCTGCTATTTCGATATCTATATCTTCTCTAGTTGGTAATGCAACTACTTTAGCAGACATTTCTTCTAAGTTTACATCTAACCAGTTTGGAGCAACTTTGTTTGCTTCAACTAGAGCTTTGAATTTAGCTGATGATTTAGAAGTTTCTTTAACAGCTATAACATCTCCAACTTTAACAGTTAATGATGGTATATCTACTTTTTTACCGTTTAAAGTAAAGTGTGCATGAGTAACTAATTGTCTAGCTTCTTTTCTAGAGTTAGCTAATCCCATTCTGAAAACTACGTTGTCTAATCTTTCTTCTAATAGACATAATAAGTTTTCACCAGTTTTACCTGACATTTTTTCTGCACGTTCATATAAATTTCTGAATTGAGTTTCTAAAACTCCGTATATTCTTTTAACTTTTTGTTTTTCTCTTAATTGTAATCCATAGTTAGAAAGTTTCTTTCTCCCTTGTCCGTGTTGCCCAGGAGCATAGTTTCTTTTAACTACAGCACATTTATCTGTATAACATCTATCACCTTTAAGGAATAATTTCATTCCTTCTCTACGGCATTGTCTACATGATGCACCAGTATATCTTGCCATTGTCTATACCTCCTATGATTATACTCTTCTTCTTTTTGGTGGTCTACATCCATTGTGTGGTATTGGAGTGACGTCTTTTATCATTGTTACTTCAAGTCCTGTAGCTTGTAAAGCTCTTATAGCAGCTTCTCTACCAGAACCTGGTCCTTTAACAAATACTTCTACACTTTTTAAACCGTGTTCCATTGCAGCTTTAGCAGCAGTTTCTGCAGCCATTTGAGAAGCAAATGGAGTTGATTTTCTTGATCCTTTAAATCCTAATTGTCCTGAAGATGCCCATGATATAGCATTTCCATGAACGTCAGTTAAAGTAACTATTGTATTATTAAAAGTTGATTGTATATGTGCATGTCCACGATCTATATTTTTACGTTCTCTTCTTCTTACACGTGTTGCTTTCTTTTTTGGTTTAGCCATTTCTCGATTTCCCTCCTATCTATTTATTATTTTTTCTTTTTACGAGATACAGTTTTTCTAGGACCTTTTCTAGTTCTAGCATTAGTCTTAGTTTTTTGTCCTCTTAGAGGTAATCCTTTAGCATGTCTTATACCTCTGTAACATTTTATATCTCTTAATCTTTTTATGTTTAATGCGATTTCTCTTCTTAAGTCACCTTCAACTAAGAAATCATTATCTATGATTCTTCTTAATGTATTAACTTCTTCTTCTGATAAATCTTTTATTCTTGTATCAGGATTTATCTCAGCTTTAGCTAATATTTCATTAGCAGTTGCTCTACCTATACCATATATATAAGTTAAGCCTATTTCCGCTCTCTTTTCGTTAGGTAAATCTACCCCAGCGATTCTTGCCATAGTTGCACCTCCTACATTAGTTTTCTGTAAAAAACCGAGTCTTTTACATATTTTCGTATCTATTTTTTCGTTATTTTTTAACAATTTTTGTTAACATCACAGTTCTCTATTATAGCATAAAACAACTGTAAATGCTATCATTTTTTATATTATCCTTGTTTTTGTTTGTGCTTTGGATTTTCGCAGATAACCATTACTTTACCTTTTCTTTTGATTATCTTACATTTTTCACACATTGGTTTTACTGATGGTCTTACCTTCATTATTAATCCCTCCTTAGACTATACGCTAGTCTACTTCTTACGCCAAGTGATTCTTCCTCTTGTAAGATCATAAGGTGAAAGTTCTATTTTAACCTTATCACCTTCAAGAATTCTTATGAAGTTCATTCTTAGCTTACCAGATAAATGGCATAATACTTCATGTCCATTTTCTAATTTAACTTTAAACATAGCATTTGGTAAGTTTTCTACAACTGTACCTTCAAATTCTATTACATCTTTTTTGGCCATTAAACAACCAGCCCTCCATTCAATAAGTCAGCAAATCGACTTAATTAAGTTAGCTCTTAAAAAGTATCATTAACAATTTTATACTATTTTATTACTTTTTTGAAAGTAATTTAAACTCAAGTGCTTAACTTTAATGTCAGCAGGTTCAAAACCTGCATTATTTATAATATCATTTATTTGACTAAATTTAAAGACTTGTTAGCAAAATTGGCTCATTTTCTGTAATTACTATCGTATGTTCATAGTGTGCTGAATTTTTCCCATCGATTGTAACAATAGTCCATCCATCTGATAGACATTTGACATTGAATTTGCCCATATTCACCATTGGCTCTATAGCTAAAACCATTCCAGCCTTTAATTTTGGTCCTTTTCCTGGTTTCCCATAATTAGGTACATCAGGTGGTTCATGAAGATGTGTGCCTACTCCATGACCAACCAAGTCCCTAACTACTGAAAAGCCATTCTTTTCAACATATGTTTGTATTGCGTGTGAGATGTCCGAAAGTCTGTATCCGATTTTTGCAAACTTTATTCCTTCATAGAAGCTTTGACGTGTTACTTCTATTAACTTCCTATTGTCTTCAGATATTACACCGACAGCATGCGTTTTTGCAGCGTCACCATGATATCCTTTATAATAGGCTCCTATATCAATACTTATAATGTCTCCCTCTTTTACTATTTTGTTTCCTGGAATACCATGTACAACTTCATTATTGATAGATGCACAGATACTTCCTTTGAATCCTCCATAGCCTTTAAAAGATGGTACTGCATTATATTTTCTTATATTCTCTTCAGCTATTGTATCTAACTCTAGAGTTGATACCCCCGGAATTATAGCTGACTTTAATAATTCATGAGTTTCGGCGACAATTTTGCCTGCCTCTCTCATGATTTCTATTTCTTCTTTAGATTTTAAGTTGATCATTATCTATTTGCCTTCTAATGCAGAAACTATATCGTTGAATACTTTGTCTATAGATTGTTGACCATCTATATCTGCTATTATTCCAACTTTAGAATAATAATCAGCTAATGGTTTAGTTTCATCTAAGTAAACTTGTATTCTTTTTGAAACTGTCTCTTCATTATCGTCGGCTCTTTGATAAAGTTCTCCTTTACATATATCACAAACGCCTTCTTCTTTAGATGGGTTAAATTCTATATGATAAGTAGCGCCACAAGATTTACAGATTCTTCTACCTACAGCTCTTGCAACTAACTTTTCTTTATCAACTTCTATATTTATTACTTTATCTAAAGCAATACCATGTTCTTTTAGAAATGCATCTAATTGTACTGCTTGAGATACATTTCTTGGAAATCCATCTAACATGAATCCATTACCACAATCAGGTTGTGATATTCTATCAGTTACTAGACCAACTGTTAGTTCGTCTGGAACTAATAAACCTTGATCCATATATTCTTTAGCTTTCTTTCCAAGGTCTGTTCCCTCTTTTATATTTTGTCTAAATATATCTCCTGTTGATATATGAGGTATTTTGTATTTTTCAACTATCCCTGCTGCTTGAGTTCCTTTTCCAGCACCAGGAGGTCCTAATAATATTAGTCTCATTTAATCATCTCCAATTTATTTTAAAAATCCTTGATAACTTCTCATAACTAGGTGTGACTCTAACTGTCTCTTAAGCTCAAGTGCTACCCCTACAACGATTAGTATTGATGTACCTGCTAAACTCATGTTTACACTCATAAAGTGTACTGTGAATGCTGGTATCATTGCTATTACTGCTAAGAATAAAGCTCCCGCAAGAGTTATTCTAGATAGTATTTTGCTTAAGTAATCTACTGTAGGTCTACCAGGTCTTATTCCTGGTATGAATCCACCATTATTTTTCATATTTTCAGCAATATCGTCCACATTGAATGATATTGTAGTATAAAAATAAGAGAAAAATACTATTAATAGAACTTCTAGTGATCTATAAATCCAAAATCCTATATCACCAGATGTGCTTAAGTAAGTGGAAACAAAATTTTGGGCATTTTTGCCCATAAATAATGCTATTGTTTGTGGAAATGCTAAAAGTGAACTAGCAAAGATTATTGGCATAACCCCTGATTGATTTACTTTCATTGGTATATGAGAGTTTTGACCTCCATATAACTTTCTTCCAACAACTTTTTTAGCATATTGTACTGGTATTTTTCTTACCGCCTCGTTAATAAATGTAACTAAAGCGATAGTTACTAACATTATTACAGCTAATACTATAGCTAACCATAATACTAATGTACCAGATTGAACTGATTTTACTACACTTATTAAATCTGAAGGTATTCTTGAGATAATACCAACAAATATAATGATAGAACTTCCGTTTCCTAGTCCTTTTTCAGTTATTCTATCACCCATCCACATTAATATCATACTTGCTGAAACTAATGTCATGATAACTGTAGCAATAGAGAAAATACTGTCTGATGTCAATGCACTCTTTATAACTCCTAGAGTTATACCTACAGCTTGTATTATTGCTAATACTAATGCTGTATATTTAGTGTACATATTCATCTTCTTTCTACCTTCTTCACCAGATTTCTGAAGTTCTTTCAAACTGTCGAAACCTACTGTTAAAAGTTGTATTATGATTGAAGCAGTGATATAAGGCCCTATACCTAGAGCAAATAGTGTAAAGTTACTAAATGCTCCTCCTGTGAACATATTATATAGAGCTAGTAAGCTATTACCACTTACTAAACGACTAATAATACTTGTGTTTACATCAGGAACTGGTATTGTGGTACCTATTCTAAATATTAGAATCATCATTAGGGTATATAAGATTCTTCTTCTTACATCTTTTACTTTCCAAGATTGTTTTATCTTTGATAGCACGTAATATCACCCACCTGTAACTTTTGAAAGAACAGATATTATACTAATTCTGCTTTTCCTCCAGCTTTTTCGATTTTTTCTTGAGCTGAAGCAGTGAACTTAGCAGCTTTAACTGTTACAGCTTTCTCAAGAGTTCCTTCTCCTAATATTTTTACTCCGTCTTTTTCTATTTTACTTATAGCACCTGTAGATTTTAATAATTCTGCAGTTATTTCTGTACCATTTTCAAATCTATTTAAAAGTTCAACGTTAACTTCTGTGTATATTTTTCTGAATGGATTTTTGAAACCTCTCTTAGGAAGTCTTCTAGCTAGTGGCATTTGTCCACCTTCGAATCCAACTCTTACTCCACCGCCTGAACGAGATTTTTGACCTTTTTGTCCACGTCCTGCAGTTTTACCTTGACCTGTAGCAGTACCTCTACCTAATCTTTTTCTAGATTTTACTGCACCTTGAGCAGGTTTTAACTCATGTAGTTTCATGGATTGCACCTCCTTCTTTATTCCTTATCTATTATTATTCAGCTATTTCAGTTACTTCAACTAAGTGAGCAACTTTTGCGATCATACCTCTCATTTGGGCATTATCTTCTTTAACAACTACTTGTTCTCTTCTTCTTAATCCTAAAGCTTCAACATTCTTTTTTTGTTTAGGAGTAGTCCCTATTGTACTTCTAACTAATTTTATTTGTAATTTAGCCATTTCACACTACCTCCTTATCCTAAAAGATCTTCTACTTTTTTACCTCTAAGTCTAGCTACATCTTCAGCTGTTTTTAAAGAACTTAATCCTTCTATAGCAGCATTAACCATATTTCTTGGATTTTTAGATCCTAAAGATTTAGCTCTAACATCTTTTAATCCTGATAATTCTAATACAGTTCTTGCAGCACCACCAGCGATGATTCCTGTACCTTCTTGAGCAGGCATTATTATTATTTTCCCAGCACCGAAGTGTCCGATTACTTCGTGAGGAATAGTTGTACCAACTATTGGTACTCTGATAAGATTCTTTTTAGCATCTTCTGCTGCTTTTTTTATAGCATCTGGAACTTCCATTGCTTTTCCAGTACCTATACCAACGTGTCCGTTTTCATCTCCAACTACTACTAAAGCTGCGAATCTAAAGTTTCTACCACCTTTAACAACTTTAGTAACACGTCTTACCTCAACAACTCTTTCTTGTAAGTCTAGTTGTCTAGCATCTATAAGTTTACGACGCATGCCTTCTTCCCTCCTCTTTTATTAGAATTTAAGACCAGCTTCTCTTGCACCTTCAGCTAATTCTTTTATTCTTCCATGATATATATATCCGCCTCTGTCGAATACTACTTCAGTGATTCCTTTTTCAACAGCTTTTTTAGCTACCATTTCGCCAACTAATTTAGCTGCTTCTTTATTTCCTGTATGATTAACAGCACCCTTAACAGCTTCATCTAATGAAGATGCAGCAACAAGAGTTACTCTATTTGTGTCATCTATTATTTGAGCATATATATTGTTTGAACTTCTAAATACACATAATCTTGGTCTTTGAGGTGTTCCGAACACTTTTCTACGAACTCTCTTATGTCTTTGAAGTCTTTTAGCGTTTTTATCAGCTTTCTTTAACACTGAGCTCACTCCTTTCAACCTTATATTTGGTTCAACTTTATTTTGGTTAAACTTTAGGTTCTACCTATTTTTTACCAGTTTTACCTTCTTTACGTCTTATATATTCACCAGCGTATTTTATACCTTTACCTTTGTATGGTTCTGGTTTTCTCCAATCTCTTATTTTAGCAGCGTAGTTACCAACTAATTGTTTGTCTATACCTTTTACTACTAATTCAGTTTGATTTGGAACTTCTACAGTTATACCTTCTGGATCTTCCATTTCTACTGGATGTGAGAATCCTAAGTTCATAACTAATTTATTTCCTTGTTTTTGTGCTCTGTATCCAACACCAACTAATTCTAATTTCTTTTCGAAACCAGCATTAACACCAGTTATCATATTGTTTATTAACGTTCTAGTTAATCCGTGTAATGATCTATGTTGTTTGTTGTTTGTTGGTCTAGCAACTGTTATAACGTCGCCTTCTTTAGTTATTGTTAAAGCAGCGTCGAACTGTTTTTCTAAAGTACCTTTTGGTCCTTTTACAGTAACGTGATTACCTTCAGCTATAGTAACTTCTACACCTGCAGGTACTGTTATTGGTTTTAAACCTATTCTTGACATAGTTACACCTCCTTGCTTCCTTTAATATTATTACCAAACGTAGCAGATAACTTCTCCACCAACATTTTCTTTTCTTGCTTGTTTATCAGTTAATATCCCTTTTGAAGTAGATATTATTGATATACCTAATCCGTTTAATACTTTAGGTATTTCATAAGCGTTTGTATAAACTCTCATACCAGGTTTAGAGATTCTTTTTATACCTTGTATAACTCTCTCTCCTGCTTGTCCGTACTTTAATTGTATTCTTATTATTCCTTGTTTTTCATCTTCTATAACATCATAACCTCTAACGAAACCTTCTTCTAATAAGATTCTTACTATTTCTTTCTTTATGTTAGAAGCTGGAACATCAACAGTTTCATGCTTAACAGTATTTGCATTTCTTATACGAGTAAGCATATCTGCAATTGGATCTGTCATTGTCATATTGAAAACCTCCTTTCATATTTGGGCAAATTCTACCAACTTGCTTTTCTTACACCAGGTATTTGTCCTTTGTAAGCTAATTCTCTAAAGCATATACGGCATATACCAAAGCTTCTTAAAACTGAATGTGGTCTACCACATATAGAACATCTAGTGTATTCTCTAGTTTTATATTTTTGTTTCTTTTGTTGTTTTACAACCATTGCTTTTCTAGCCACTGGAATCCCTCCTTTTTATTATTTTGAAAATGGCATTCCTAATAATTTTAGTAATTCTCTAGCTTCCTCATCTGATTTAGCTGTAGTAACGAATATTATATCCATTCCTCTTACTTTGTCTACTTTATCATACTCTATTTCTGGGAATATTAATTGTTCTTTTATTCCTAAAGCATAGTTTCCTCTACCATCAAAAGCATTTGGATTTATACCTCTGAAGTCTCTAACTCTTGGTAAAGTAACTGATACTAATTTATCCATGAAATAGTACATTTTATCTTGTCTTAAAGTAACTTTTGCACCTATTGGCATACCTTCTCTTAATTTGAAGTTAGCTACTGATTTTTTAGCTCTTGTTATAACTGGTTTTTGACCTGCTATAAGTTCCATTTCTTCAACAGCTTTTTCTAATCCTTTTGGATTTTCTTTAGCGTCACCTATACCCATGTTGATAACTATTTTATCTATTTTAGGTATTTCCATTACGTTTTTGTAATTAAATTTCTCCATTAACGCAGGAGCAACTTCTTTCATGTATTTTTCTTGTAATCTAGAAGTCATTTACGGTCCCTCCTTTCGAGTTATATTGTATTATATTTCTTTTCCGCTCTTAACTGCTACTCTTACTTTTTTTCCATCTTTCATTTCGAATCTAACTCTAGTTCCTTTTCCAGTTTCTGGATCAAGTGGCATTACGTTAGATATATGAATTGGAGCTTCTTTGTTTATTATTCCACCTTGTGGATTAACTGCAGTTGGTTTTTGGTGTTTAGTCATTATGTTAACACCTTCAACAACTACTCTGTTTTGTTTTGGTAAAACAGCAACAACTTTACCTTTTTTACCTTTATCTTTACCAGCTATAACTACAACTGTGTCATCTTTCTTAACGCGCATCATGTCTCCTATTGCACCTCCTTATTATAGTACTTCTGGAGCAAGAGAAACTATTTTCATGAATTCATGATCTCTTAACTCTCTAGCAACAGGCCCGAATATACGAGTTCCTACTGGAGTTTTATCATCTTTTATTATAACTGCAGCATTTTCATCGAACGCTATATAACTTCCGTCATTACGTTTAATGCCTTTTTTACTTCTTACTATAACAGCTTTAACTACTTTTCCTTTTTTTACAACTCCACCAGGTGTTGCACTTTTAACTGTAGCAACTATTACGTCACCTACGTTACCATATTTTCTTTTACTTCCGCCTAGTACACGTATACATAGTAATTCTTTTGCACCAGAATTGTCAGCAACTTTTAAGCGTGTCTCTTGTTGTACCATAGTAATCCCTCCTTTTCAAAAAAACTACTTAACTTTTTCAACAACTTCAACTAGTCTAAATCTTTTATCTTTTGATAAAGGTCTAGTTTCCATTATTTTTACTCTATCTCCGATTCTACATTCGTTATTTTCGTCGTGTGCCTTAAACTTTTTAGTTCTTTTAACAGGTTTGTTGTATAATTCATGACGTACGAAATCTTCAACAGCAACAACTATTGTTTTGTCCATTTTATTACTTACAACACGGCCTATTCTTACTTTTCTTCTTCCTCTTTCCATGTTTAAAAGCCTCCTTTCCAAATTAAGCTCTAGTTTCGTTTAACTTTCTTTCAGCAAGGATAGTTTTAACTCTTGCAATATCTTTTTTAACCATTTTTATTCTTGCTGTATTTTCTAATTGACCAGTAGCTAATTGGAATCTTAAGCTAAATAATTCACTTTTGAAGTCATTTAATTTAACTATTAGCTCTTCGCTTTTTAAATCTCTTAACTCTTTAGCTTTCATCCTATTCACCACCCTTTACATCTAAATCTTCTTTTTTCACAAATTTACATTTTATAGGAAGTTTGTGAGCTGCTAGTCTCATTGCTTCTCTAGCTTTTTCTTCAGGAACACCTGCTAACTCAAACATTACTCTTCCTGGTTTAACTACGGCTACCCAATATTCTGGAGAACCTTTCCCAGCACCCATACGAGTTTCAGCTGGTTTTCTTGTTACTGGTTTATGAGGGAATATTTTTATCCAAACTTTCCCGCCTCTTTTTATATATCTTGTCATCGCGATTCTGGCAGCTTCTATTTGATTAGAAGTTATCCAAGATGGTTCTAAAGCAACTAGTCCGTATTCTCCGTAAGTAACTGTGTTACCTTTTTGAGCCTTTCCAGTCATTCTTCCTCTATGAACTCTACGACGTTTTACTCTCTTTGGCATTAACATGAGATTTCTCCTCCTTCCTTGAAGCTAACTTTGATTAATTATTTTTTTCAGATCTTTGAGGTCTTTGTCCTCTAGCTCTATCGTTTCCTCTAGAATTTCTTCTATTGTTATCTCTTCTGTTATCTCTTCTCTTGTTATCTCTTCTGTCTCTTCTGTTGTCTTTTCTTTCTTCTCTAGGGTTTACACCATTTCTAGTTGGTAATACTTCCCCATTGCATATCCAAACTTTTATACCTATTTTACCATAAGTAGTATCAGCTTCTGCGAAACCGTAATCTATATCAGATCTTAAAGTTTGAAGAGGTACATTTCCTTCGCTATAACCTTCAGTTCTAGCCATTTCTGCTCCACCTAATCTACCAGATGCAGCAACTTTTATACCTTTTGCACCAGATTTTAAAGCTCTTTGTACAGCTTGTTTCATAGCTCTTCTGAAAGCTACCCTTCTTTCGATAGCTAATGCTATGTTTTCAGCTACTAATTGAGCATTTCTGTCTATTCCTTTAACTTCTATTATATTAACTATAACAGTTTTCTTAGTCATTTTTTCTAATTCAGCTTTTAAAGCTTCTATTTTAGCTCCAGCTGCACCTATAACCACACCTGGTTTAGCAACATGAAGATCTATTCTTATTTTGTTTGCTGATCTTTCTATTTCTATTTTAGCAACACCAGCAACGTATAATCTTTCTTTTAAGAATGTTCTTATTTGGTGGTCTTCTAATAATAAACTTCCGAACTCTTTTTTATCAGTAGTGAACCATCTTGAATCCCAATCTTTTATAACACCGACTCTTAGTCCGTGTGGGTTAACCTTTTGTCCCATTTATTTCCCTCCTATCTCTTATTGTCTTTCTTTTAAAACAACCTCTATGTGAGAAGTTCTTTTTCTTATCATAGTTGCACGACCTTGTGCTCTAGGCATAAATCTTTTTATTGTTGGTCCTTGATTAGCAACTATTGATGCTACGTATAATTTATCTGCATCCATTTCATGGTTATTTTCAGCATTAGCTTTTGCTGATTTTACTACTTTAGCTATTATATCAGCTGCTCCTCTAGGAGTGAATTTTAATATTGCTAAAGCTTCATCAACGTTTTTACCTCTTACAAGAGAGCATACTTGACCTGCTTTTCTTGGAGATACACGTACATATTTTGCGATTGATCTTGCTTCCATCGTTCTTCCTCCTTTCCTAGTCAGGATTTAATTATTTTCTCTTATTTCCTTTTTCGTCATCTTTGTGACCTTTGAAAGTTCTTGTTGGAACAAATTCTCCTAATTTGTGTCCTACCATATCTTCTGTTATATATACAGGAATATGTCTTCTTCCGTCATGTACAGCTATAGTGTGCTCTACCATTTGAGGGAATATAGTTGAACTTCTTGACCAAGTTTTTATAACTTCTTTGCTTCCGCTTTCGTTCATAGCTTCTATTTTTTTAAGAAGTCTAGGGTGAACAAAAGGTCCTTTTTTAGTTGATCTTGACATTTAATTTCCTCCTTCCCGAGTAAAATAAATTTCTATTTAAAATCTATTGTTTCGTCATCTACTATTTAGTTCTTCTTGAAACTATTAATTTATTAGATGCTTTATTTTTCTTTCTAGTTTTGTATCCAAGAGCTGGTTTACCCCATGGAGTTACTGGAGATGGTCTACCTATTGGAGATCTACCTTCCCCACCACCGTGTGGATGGTCGTTAGGGTTCATTACAGAACCTCTTACTGTAGGTCTGATACCCATATGTCTTTTTCTACCTGCTTTACCTATAGTTTCGTTAGCGTGTTCTACGTTACCTACTTGTCCTATAGTAGCTTTACATTCTATTGATACATATCTCATTTCACCAGATGGTAATCTTAATAATGCTTTGTTTCCTTCTTTAGCCATTAATTGAGCTGAAACACCTGCAGATCTAACTAATTGAGCGCCTTTTCCAGCTTTTAACTCTATGTTGTGAACTACAGTACCTACTGGCATGTTTTTTAATGCTAATGCATTACCTGGTTTTATATCAGCAGTTGGTCCAGATAATAAAGTATCTCCTACTTTTATACCTACTGGAGCAAGTATATATCTTTTCTCACCATCTGCGTAGTTTAATAATGCTATATTAGCAGTTCTGTTTGGATCGTATTCTATTGTAGCAACTTTTGCTGGAATACCATCTTTATTTCTTTTAAAATCTATTATTCTGTATTTTCTTCTGTTTCCTCCACCTCTGTGACGAACAGTTATTTTTCCGTGAACGTTTCTCCCAGAATTCTTCTTTAAAGGTACTAAAAGAGATTTTTCTGGTTGGTTAGTTGTAACTTCATCAGATATAAAAACTGTCATTTCTCTTAAGGCAGGAGAAGTTGGTTTAAATTTTTTAATAGCCATCTTATTTTCCCTCCTTTATTTCTTAAGTATTACATACCTTGGAAAAATTCTATTTCTTTACTTTCAGCAGTTAATTTAACTACTGCTTTTTTGTAGCTAGCAGTTTTTCCTATGCTTCTACCCATTCTTTTAACTTTTCCATCGTAGTTTAATGTATTAACTTTTTCTACATCTACTCCGAATATTGATTCTACTGCTTTTTTTATTTCAGTTTTGTTAGCTCCTTTTTGAACTACAAAAGTGTATTTTTTGTCAGCCATATCAGCCATACTTTGTTCAGTAACTATTGGTCTTATAACTATATCATGTGGATTAGTCATTTTATGCGTACACCTCCTCCACTTTTTTAACAGCATCAGTAGTTATTATGAATGAATCATATTTTAATATGTCATAAACATTTATAGTGTTAACTAATGCAGTTTCAACGTTTGGTATATTAGCAGCTGATTTTATTACGTTTTCGTTCTTTTCAGCCATTACTACTAAAGCTTTTTTAGCAGCATTTACATTTTTTAATATTGTAGCGAACTCTTTAGTTTTAGGTGCTTCCATTGTTAAAGCATCTAATACTATCATTTCGTTAGCTTGAACTTTAGAAGTTAAAGCACTCTTCATAGCTAATCTTCTAACTTTCTTTGGTAATGTGTATCTGTAGCTTCTTGGTTTTGGTGCGAAAGCAACTCCTCCACCTATCCATTGTACAGCTCTTATAGAACCTTGTCTAGCTCTACCTGTTCCTTTTTGTCTCCAAGGTTTTCTTCCGCCACCTCTAACTTCTGCTCTAGTTTTAGCAGATTGAGTACCTTGTCTTTTATTAGCAAGTTGGTTTTTTACAACTTCGTATAATACATGCTCATTCACTTCAACACCGAATACAGCATCTGATAATTCTATTTCACCAACATTTTGTCCTTGTATATTTAATACGTTTAATTTTGGCATTGTGATTCCTCCTTTCTTAGGTTAGTCAATTATTTAGAAGCTTTAACTGCTTCTTTTATTGTTACTACTGAACCTTTAGCTCCTGGTATAGCACCTTTTACTAATATAAAGTTTTTGTCAGCGTCAACTCTTACTACTTCTAAGTTTTGAACTGTAACTTTAACGCTACCCATGTGTCCAGCTAATTTTTTGTTTTTGAAAACTCTACCTGGGTAAGAACAAGCTCCCATTGAACCTGGTCTTCTGTGGTATCTAGAACCGTGAGTTTCAGGACCTCTTGATTGTCCATGTCTTTTTATTGGACCTTGGAATCCTTTACCTTTACTTATTCCAGTAACATCTATTAATTCACCTGCAGCGAATAAATCAGCTTTTATTTCTTGTCCAACTGTATATCCTTCTACAGAGTCTACTCTAAATTCTTTTAAATGTTTTTTTAATGTGTTAGCAGCAGCTAAGTGACCTTTTTGTGGTTTGTTTAAAGATTTTTCTTTAGCATCTCCGAAACCAACTTGTATAGCAGTGTATCCATCATTTTCAGTTGTTTTAACTTGAGTAACAACTACTGGACCTGCTTCAACTACTGTTACAGGTATTACTTCACCATGTTCAGTGAATATTTGAGTCATACCTATTTTTTTTCCTAATATTCCTTTCATATTAGCACCTCCTATAATTCTTACAGCGGATTACCAAAAGCGGTAATCATTCTAAGATAACTACCTTATAGGACCGTATCTTAGGTGTTTTATATTATAATGTAGATATTATAATTTTATTTCTATGTCTACACCAGCTGGTAAATCTAATCTCATTAATGAGTCTACAGTTTTAGGTGTTGGACTAGTTATGTCTATTAATCTCTTATGAGTTCTTATTTCGAACTGTTCTCTAGAATCTTTATATTTGTGAACAGCTCTTAATATTGTCACAACTTGTTTTTCAGTTGGTAGTGGCACAGGTCCTGAAACTTGTGATCCAGCTTTTTTAGCAGTTTCAACTATTTTTCCAGCTGAAAAATCTAATAATTTGTGATCATATGACTTTAATCTTATTCTTATTTTTTCATTTTTAGCCATTTTTGTTTCCCTCCTTTTTTAACATTTAAACTTAATCATTAATACCGATACACAGTTCCGGGTGTTCTGTAAACTTAAACCTAAAATTTAAACGATATAATAATTAAATTTGGATTTTGTTTTTCGTATCTCTCAAGCACACTATTATATTTTATATTATTCTTCTTAGTTTTTCAAGACTTTTTTTAATTTATTTAGTTTATTTTTTTTACCAAATCTTTTGCTAAATCTTAAGTTCAGAAGAAACTTTATTTGTAATTTAAAAGCCTTATTCAGTATACAATCTTTAAATTATATTGTCAATAACTTAAAATTATTTCCTTAAAATAAAAAGGGGAAAACCTAAGTCCTCCCCTCAATTGTTTATTTTATTATGCGTGTTTTGAAAAATTAATTAATCTATTATAGATTATTCTATTATAGATGCTACAACACCAGATGCTACTGTTCTACC